>NZ_JACVVF010000024.1:0-85948 GCF_016648095.1 Pseudomonas sp. S32 | reverse complement strand
GCTGAGCGTGATAAAAAATAAGCTAATGAATTAAGCGCTCAGGGCACTAGCTTGTCAGGGTCAATTTGACGACCTGGTTTCACCCGAGTGACTCTCCCCTGATCAAAGTGCTTTGTGAGACCCTCCCTTGGGCACAGAGCGTCAAGCTTCTTGAACTCAGTGCGCAGGTGGTCAAGCATTTGATCATCAGTCAGCCCATTAGTGAGCGCAGACGCAAGCACCAGTAGTGCGGCAGGATCGATTTCGAGCCTTAGCGCTACGGCCTCTAGCTTGTCGAGGGTAATGCTGGAACGCGCGTTCTCAATATTGTGCAAATGGCGCGCCTCTACGCTGCCGGACATCTGCTCTTGTGTGAACGCTTTAGCGTGTCTGATCCCGCGAACCAGGGCTGCCAGCGCCGGCATCAACGCCATTGTTCTTACCTCGCAAATGCGAGGATGAAGCCACGTTGATCGTCTCACACTATGCAATATAGTGCCTCTATCGGGATGTCGATTTGATATCGCGACACAGCCAGAGCAGACCTGAATGCCCATCGCCCGCTGGAGAGTGAGGGTGGGTTTGCTGAAACCACTGGACGTTTTATGAAGGTGAATCGCAGTCCGCACGGACAGATCAGCTCGAAGCCAATGGCTTTCGAGCACGAAAGGAGAGGTAATTATGTCGGACGCGAGTGTCATGAAAGGCGTGCTTGAGGTCGTCGGCCCTCACAACAATCTACCCGAGGGTAGTGAGTTCACATACCTGCGCTTCAAAGAGCCGGGTGGCGCCGTGCGCATGATGAAAAAAGTAGGGGTAGGGCATTACATCGCGTCCTACCTCAAGCCGGGGCTTGCCGGTGAATTTCACTTTGTGAAGCTTGGCCGACTGGGGTTCATTCTGTACGCCATCAAAACCGAGGCTGGGGAGAAGCTGTACGAGGCCGATGGGTTCAACAGTTGGATCAGGAAGATGCGGATCAGCGGCGGCGTGCTCGCTCTCCTGTTCGTTCCACTTAGCCTGGTGGGTCTGTTGTTCGGGGGGTACTTCGGGATCGTTGTGCCAATCGTGTTCGTGTACGTGATGTGGAAACTGATTGTCGGGTTTCCCAAGGTTCTTAAAGACAGCTATCTACGAGGGCAGCTCGCTGCAAGCGGCTTCATTGTGTAACCCAAGAGTGCTCAACTATTCCGTGAAGGTCAGGATCATCACACGATTTTCACATCAGCTGGGGTAAGGTCACAGAGCTCCTAGCAGATTCCATCCGGCCCGCTCTCCCCATCGCGGGCCTTTTTTTGCCTTGAGAAACGGGCCGCTGATGAAACCTGCCGGCAAGATCCAGGCAAGCAATCAATCCGCATCAGGCGTTCGCCGCCAGAGGTCATGAACCGTTGAGGTGCTCATGCCCAATCTTTTCGCTGTTTGCGTTTGTGTCAGGCCTTCGGCTTTGCACGCCAGAACGTTCTTGAGTTTGGTTTCATCAAACCGCTTGCCGGCAGGCCGCTTTATCAACTTGCCAGCCACAATCTGAGCCTGCAAAAGGTCAGTAATGCCATGCCGGTGGAGCTCGAGGATTTCCTGCTGGGCTCGCTCAAGCATCGCCGACGGTGGCTCGTTGGCTTCTACGCCTTGCGTGAGTGCCATGAGGGCTGTCGGGCTGACGCCCAGCGCGGCGCTGAGAGCATGAAGCTTATCCAGGGTAGGGGTGGCTGCGCCTTTTTCCAGCGTGCTGAGATAGTCAGCACTCACGGCATCCGCCAATTCTTCCTGCTTCAACCCTTTGGCCGCTCGAAGCGCTCGTAAAACGGCTGCCAGTGCCAGCTTAAGACTCATGCGTTATCAGCGCCCAAAGCCAAGCATGTAGCCATGTTGAGTATTCCGGTTCTACACTGTATAGTCTTGCCATTCGGAATATGGGCTGCGTGGTGACTCTTTGCGAGCCGGGTCATTAGTCGGATGCTCAAGCGCTATCAGCGCCCGCCTGGGATGCAGATCAATTTAGATGTAAATCGAGCGCGTGTGGGGATTTGCTCGATCGGGCGGCTACAGGAGAGTGGAGTTGAGGCTGCCGCTTTAAAAGTGAGGACTTCAATTGTGCTCAAAATCGTTGAGCCAGCGCACAGGAACGGACGATGAAGCTACGTGTTTTCTCTGACTTACACCTTGAGTTCGCGCCTTTCACCCCGCCGCCATGCGACGCTGATATCGTCCTCTTAGCTGGCGATATTGCCAAGGCGCGGGGTGTCCAGTGGGCCGATGAGTCTTTCGACTGCCCAGTGCTCTACGTTGCGGGCAACCACGAGTTCTACGGCGGCCACGTGGAAAATACGCTCAAAAAAATGAAGGCGATCCAGACCCAATATGTCCATGTGCTTGAGAACGAAAGTTTCGTGTTGAACGACACGCGGTTCTTGGGAACAACAGCTTGGACTGACTTTTCAAGCACGGGTGACGTGACCGCGGCTAAGCGCATGGCGCTTGAGTGGATGAATGACTTCAGCGTGATCCGCACGGGCGAAAGCTATCGTCGCCTGACCCCGGGCGATCTTGTACTGCGCAACCTCGTTGCGCGCGAGTGGCTTGAGCAGGAGTTGAAAAAGCCGTTTCCAGGTAAAACAGTGGTCATTACTCATCACTGTCCTGTCAGCAAGGTCGCTGGTGACAAGCTTGATAGCCATCTGACGGCGGCATACACCAACGAATGGGCTGATCTAGTAGACATGGCAGACCTTTGGGTCTTCGGTCATACGCATCGCCGGATCGATACGGTTGTGGGCATGTGCCGAGTCGTCTCGAATCCAAGGGGTTACCCCGGCGAAGCGTGCGGATTCGATCCGTCTTTGGTGATCGAGATCTGATGGCCGACGAGGGTGGATGTGCGTGTGCTCCGGGGTACGCGTATTACATGATCAAGACCTTCGGTGCCTCACTGAATGCCTGTGAGCTCTACCGACTTCCCAAGGTTGTCCAGAGAGCGAAGGAGGCGACTCCGTCAGAAGACATTGTCGGTTTTCTTTCCTGTGCGCTAGAACAACCTCCGCGAATGACCGGCCTCATCTTCTGCGATCACAGGCATACCTTTCCAGAAGGCTTTCCCATGCGTACCCCCTAATCGTAAACCGCTTCCACCGGAGGGGTTATCTGGTAGTAGAGGCCGAAACCGGTGGACTGTTTGTCGTAGCGCACTGGTACCACGAGAACGGAGAGCTTGGCCCGTTTTACTCATTGCAATAGCAGTTGAACGCTCGGAGGTTGCACATGTGGATGCCTTGGCGACGATCGCGTTTGAGCGACTCGGAGCAGATGATCACAGACTCAATCAAGGCGCTTAAAACCCTGGAGGTTCACGAGGGGAGGGTGTCGATCAATCCGTCAGAGGTACTTGGCCAGCCGGGTTATCTTGAAGCTCGAAGGCACGCCGCGGTGTTCGTAACGCGTCATCAGAATCATCAGCGGTTCGATACCTGGGGGGATGTAGACACAGTCGGCATGGAGGCGTACATGGATTACATTCGGAATGGCCTTCTTCAGATGCGAGCTGAGGGGATACCTCCAAGGCAAGCACTGCTGCGCGTCGCGGATGCATTCGGATCGTGGGTCTATTCCTGTGAACGATCAATCAAACCGTGACATTTTCAAGCCAGCGCTAAGCTGCGCCGTAACGACATTTCAGTGGGGCAAGCAAGTGGACGAACATCTCATCTCCGATATTTTGTATGGGCCAGCGCAAAGCCTGAGTGGGTCAGGCCTCAATGATGAGGGTCTCGCGCGCGTTGCTGGAGAGGACTATGCCGGGCAGGAGGTATGCGTCGTCAGGCATTGGCTCTTGCTTGATGTCCTGTTGCCCGAAGGTGAGCAGTCGCAGTTAGAGCGTGAGGGATTGCAAGCAACGGTTCTGTATGCCAACAGTATCGTGCATGACAGTCGCACACACATGAGGGGCGGAAAGGACATCATCTCGGGTTACGAGTCAGAGTCCTACGGTTGGCTCTTTCGAGCTGATGACACCACTTTCATCTTGGCCGGCCCTGGAGGTCGGAAATGCGTCAGCCTGCCAGCCATCACTGCTCTGCGTGACCATCTAGGCCGAGGCAGTTACTGAATGTGGCCTCACCACGCTGGAGGCAACAGCCACTGAAGGATCCTGATGGGTTTCATTGACGCATAGGCTAGCGACGATGAGCGATCCTGGTTCTCCTATGGCGATAGCTCCTGAAATCGCTCGCAACGAGCTCGCTTAAGCCGAGTGCCAACTCCTTACCGACTCTTTCTCCTGGCTGACCTAGCGGTATCCATGAGCGACCGCCAACACGCGACCATTGCACTTTTCGACAAGCATGTAGAGGTGATGAGTTGCAGGTATATTGATGGCCTAATGCCCTGTCGGGCTGCCAGTCAGTGTACGTGTGATGAGGGGCGGCATCCGGATGCAAGCGGTTGATCAGGAGGTTTGGCGTATTGCTAATGAGATGGAGTGCCTGGCGCCGGTACTCAGTACCTGGCTAGACAGCTATGTCCGCAAGTCGGGCATGGATGACTTGGTGAGAATAACGCCGGACTGTGTCGGAGAGCGGGCCTATGCGGCGCTGCGTGAGGCGCTGCTGGAGAAGTCGAGGAGGCACGTTTGGTACCACGACCATGGATGGCACATGGAACTGCGTAGGAGGTTGTTGGACTTCCTCCAGCGAAGATTACAGCGTCAGATCCTGGCAATCGGTCGGGGGTCAGAAGCGCTCGCTGAAGATCTGTTAGCTCATGATATAGGTGCCTGAGGCTTGGCGGATGTCTGTGGGCCGCCTTGAGTATCTTGCAGCGCTCCATCGACAAGTACTTCCTCATGGGAATGATGCTTGAGATCCGGATCGGCCCACGCCCAAAACACATCGCGCGATGTCACATCCTTGCCTCCTGACAAATTCCCTTTCAAGACGCGTAGACCGCTTCATCTAGCTCGCCGCCTTGGGGTAGTTTCTGAGAATGTCAGAGTAGGCGCACCTCTGTGTTGAAAGTCCTAGCGCTCCCGAGCTAGTGGAGGGAGTGCTAAGGCTCAACCTCCTCGACTCGGCCACCGCACGCCTCGAATTTCTCGCGATAACCAGAGCGGCAGTAATTATCTACCTTGGTGAGGCTTGGTGTAGGCGGGCAAGCATTTGGTGTGTTGGAGGTATTGAAGTGCTCGCACTGCTGAGTGGAGCGTGCCTGTGTTTCATGAAGCGAGTCGAAATTGTCTTGCAGTTTTTTGACATCGGCTTCGCACGCACTGACCTTTGCGTCTAGCTTCTTCAAGCAATCCAGGCCTTCGGGAGTGTCTGGGTTGATGTAGCGGTACTGCGTGCAGGCAGCGAGTAGCAACGACAACGACAATGACAGGGTGGCTAATCTAAGCAAATGCTGGCTCCATCAACGTTTACTGTGACCCATGCGACTTCGCTGGATGAGGTCGGTTCAGCAGCGGCACAGATCCTATGTGCTCTATACGGGCGGCCACCGTACTCTGGCAAACTGTCGATCTATCAATCGCGGTCTTTGGAGGAAATTCATGCTGACAGCTTCGGAGCTGCTGATACTGGCGCAGGAGGCACCTCAGAATCTGAGGCGCTGGTCGAGCTTCGTGGCGCAGATTGAATTCGTCTGGCAAAACCCCACTCTGGTAAAAAATGGTGGAAGGTGGCAGGCCCTCTGGTTTGAGATGGAGATCGTCAATGGCCTTGCATTGGCCGAGTGGGAGGAGGAAGGATACCCTAAGCATTGGTCGCACCGTTGGCGTGAAGGGTATGAACAGGATGCGCGAGAGTTGGTTTCGGAACTGCTGCTTCTTATCTGCCCTGAGCCTTCGGCGTAATCCGGTGCAATCAACGGATGTTGAAATCCATCGGCGCGGCAGCCAGCCTGATCGCATCAATGCGGTTCATTGAGCGACAGCTCGAACAAATTCCGAGCAGTAACCAAGATCATAGGTCGGCCATTTCACCGTGACCTGCGTTACGTTTCCGTGAATGAGCACATCCAAAGAGTCGCCGGCACCTGGCTGCGACTTGGTGTTGGAAAGGGCGCTCATACACGGCTTTTAGAAAGCCATCACCAGAGAGTCGCTAGTGCGTAAGAAGGTAACCATCGTTGAAATAGCAGCCGCTGCAGGCGTAAGCGTGAGCACGGCTGGTCGCGTGTTGAATGGCGCGTCCGGCGTGTCGCTGCAGAGACGGCGAAAGGTGCTTGAGGCCGTTCGTGAGCTGGGGGCAAGCCGGCTTCCTGTGCTGCCGGAAGGGCATAGTCTCAAGGTCTTGGTGATCCGCATGGGGCTGGACGATGATCCGTACTTCAAGCGTATGGACATGGCGTTGGATCAAGCTGCAGAGTCGCTTCCCAGCCAGATTGAGCTGGTGCGCCTGACAAACCTCTCGCCATTTGAGCTAAGCGAGCGGCTTAGAAATTTAGATTTTCGTCCGCACGGCGCAATCGTCCTTGCCTTCGACACCCTGGAAGTACGCTACGCCCTTGAACGACTGGGTCGTCAAAAAATTCCTATCGTTACCTTAACCACGGACATCAGGCTCAAGACACCGAGAAGCTTCGTCGGCATTGATAACGAGGCGGCGGGGCGGACGGCTGCTTTGATGATCAGCCGCTTTGTGCACAATCGTGGGAGGGTTCTCATGATTACAGGCTCGCAGGATTATGAGGTTCACCGGCAAAGAACCAAGGGGTTTGAGGACGCCCTGGCGGAGTATGCACCTCACTTGCAGCTTGTGGGGCCGATCGATGTTGCAGACATGAATGATCGAGCTCTTACGGCCACGCGCCAGGCGTTTTCTCGCCAAGTGGCTACTGTGGCTATTTACAACAGCGGCGGTGCGAATGAGGGCATCCGACAGGCCTTGGAGACGATCGATAGGGTGAGCAATCCTATCTGGATTACGCATGAAGCGAGCCCGCGGCATGTGAAGCTGCTTCGCAGCGGACAAGTTGCGCTGTTGATCGATCAGGATCCTTCTGCCCAAGCGCTAACTGGTCTCCAGCTGATACTGCATGCACACGGTGAGATTGCCGCGCCCCCTCGAGCTCGAGTGCCGTTTCGACTTGTTAGCGCAGAAAACTGGAGCGATCTTCCCTTGGTCGACTAAGAAACTAGGTTTTTCCCAGTGAACCCAGCGCGCTTGCCCTAGCATCTTTTAGCTGCAGCATCCGTCCCAGCTGTCTGTGATCACGTAATTCACGTGCGGGTAGTCCATGCCTGAGCTGACAAGTGCTTCAGTAAATTTTTTTTACAATGCCGCTTGGTTTTTGACCGAAATCGGTCAAAAACGCCTTGTCTTTGGGCTGTCTTCTGAAGCGACAGGCTTACCATCTGCATCGCGCCTGCTTCAACTTGTCGCACTCTCGCGATGGGTTTAGCGCAACCCTAATTTATGAGCTTGATATCGCTAATTCTCTGCTTTTTGCGGCGGATGGCATCTGCTCGAGCTCTAATCGGCGCTAATACCTTACACCGGATGTACTGCCGGTTTGTGGATAGGAAAAGAAATGCAGAAATGGTTGATACTGCTGATCCGAGTGGTCGGCGTTTTGCTAGGGCTGGCGGGAGCTGCTTTGGCGGGAGGAGGCTTTTATCTCATCACACTGGGAGGTTCGTGGTTCTACCTTCCTATTGGTCTGCTCATGCTATGCACAGGGTGGCTGACATTGAAGCGTCGGCCCGGAGCATTCTGGCTCGCTTGGCTCATGTTCGTGATCGTTGCTATTTGGGCTTACTGGGAAGTAGGCAGCGATTTCTGGCAGCTTGTTTCTCGCGTCATGATTTTCGGTGTGATTTGCTTGGTGTTGACCGCTCTGGCGCCTCAGCTCAATGCAAGCGAGCAAGGTGGCATCAAGCGTGCTCCGGCCACTATTTTGAGCGTAATAGTTGCCGTTGGTTTGATCTCGACCTTCGCATCCATGTTCCGCCCACACGCACAGGTAGAAGCTCAAGCTGACGCCAAGTTCCCGATTATTCATCCTGAAGCGGGTGATGCAGAGGGCAAAGACTGGCCGGCATGGGGTCGGAACTTGGCAGGCGATAAGTTTGCCCAGTTCGATCAGGTAAACAAGCAGAACGTGAAAGATCTGAAGGTCGCCTGGACGTACAGAACAGGCGATCTGTCGGTCGACGGTTCTGAATACCAGGTAACTCCAATCAAAATCGATGACACCTTGTACCTATGCACTCCCTTGAACAAGGTGATCGCTCTTGATCCGGTGACCGGTGCTGAGCGTTGGCGCTTCGATCCTAAGATGGAGGTCACTCGTGGCAATAAGGGTTGGAAACGATGCCGAGGTGTCAGCTACATCGACCTGGCCCCATCTGCAGGTGCCGACGGCAATTCTCAGCCCACCACTCCACAGCCTGCGGCTTGTGAGAAGCGCATCGTTAGCACAACGAACGATGCTCGACTCTTCGAAGTGGACGCCAAGACTGGTAAGGCGTGCACCGATTTTGGTGACAACGGCTTCGTGAATCTGCTGGACGGTCTGGGTGACACTGCAGCCGGCTCTTACTATCTCACCTCTGCGCCGCTGGTTGCTGATGGAGTGATCATGGTGGGGGGCAAGCTCAACGACAACATGACCGTTGGTGAGGCTTCGGGTGTAGTTCGTGGTTACGACGCGGTCACTGGCAAGCTGTTGTGGGCGTGGGATCCTTCCCGCGGTGCCGAGGACAGCAGCCCGCTGCCAGCGGGTGAGGTTTATGCCAAGGAGTCGCCGAATTTCTGGGGTACCGCTTCGTACGATCCGAAGCTGGGCCTGGCATACTTCCCGACCGGCAACCAGACTCCGGACTTCTGGACTGGCAACCGTCACAGCTACTCGGATGAATACAACGACTCGATCGTTGCCATTGAGCTGAAAACAGGCAAAGAACGCTGGCATTTCCGTACGGCTAACACCGACCAGTTTGACTACGATGTATCGTCGCAACCGATCCTGTATGACCTCCCGCTGCCAGATGGCACCGTGCGTCCAGTGGTCATTCAGCTAACCAAGCGTGGTCAGATCTTCGTCTTGGATCGCGCAACAGGCGAGCCAGTTGTACCCGTTACGTACAAGAAAGGTAAGCGTCCGGCGAACTCACCTTCCGAACTCCAGCATTAAGGGCGATGGTGTCCGCGTATTTTTAAGCGGACGCGATCACCCTTATCGCCAGGATTTCCATGCGCCAACGAAGCTCTTATCCGAAACCATTCAAAGCTCAGGTCGTTCAGGAATGCCTGCAACCTGGCGCGACGGTGTCCAGTGTCGCCATCAGCCACGGCATCAATGCCAACGTCATTCGCAAATGGCTGCCGCTCTATCGAGATCAGCCCGCAGCGACTTCACTGCCGGCTTTCGTCCCGCTAAAAGCCGCACCTAAACGGCCAGTCGAAGCGTTAGTGATCATCGAGTTGCCCGTGGCCGGACAAGTGATCACGGTGAAATGGCCAGCCTCGGATCCTGAGGGTTGTGCGCAGTTTATTCGGGCTGTCGCTCAATGATCCGCATTGATGCGATCTGGCTGGCCACCGAGCCCATGGACATGCGCGCCGGCACCGAAACCGCTTTAGCCCGAGTGATCGCGGTGTTTGGTGCGGCGAAGCCGCACTGCGCTTATCTGTTCGCTAATCGCCGGGCTAACCGGATGAAAGTGCTGGTACACGATGGCGTGGGCGTCTGGCTCGCAGCGAGACGACTGAACCAAGGCAAGTTCCACTGGCCGGGCATTCGCCATGGCGGAGAGGTCGCACTCGACAGCGAACAACTCCAGGCGTTGGTACTGGGCCTGCCGTGGCAACGCGTTGGCGCAGGCGGTGTGATTACCGTGCTTTAACCGCCGGCCATTTGGCCGGTCTACTTGTCGTCGTCCCGCTTCTGCTCTGGCACAATCGGCGGCATGACTTTCTCGCCCAACCTCGACCAAATGACCCCGGAACAGCTTCGTGCCTTGGCGGCACAGGCGTTGCAGTTGCAGTCCCAGGTCGAGGCGATGAGCAGAAAGATCCAGAACGATGAAATCCTCATCGAACAGTTCAAGTTCGAAATCGCCCTGCTCAAACGCCACAAATTTGCCAAGCGCAGCGAGCAAATCAGCCCGGCGCAAAGCAGCTTGCTGGATGACCTGCTCGACACCGACCTTGAAGCTATCGAGGCCGAGCTGAAACAGCTTCTCCCAGCTGCGCCACAGGCCGAACCACGGCAGTCCCCGAAACGTGCGCCCTTGCCGCCGCAGTTTCCACGCACGGTAATTCGTCACGAACCTGAGAACACCCAGTGCGCCTGTGGCTGCCAACTTCAACGCATCGGCGAAGACGTCAGCGAGAAGCTGGATTACACGCCGGGCGTGTTTACCGTCGAGCAACATGTACGTGGTAAATGGGCCTGCCGTCAGTGCGAAACCCTGATTCAGGCGCCGGTGCCGGCGCAGGTTATCGACAAAGGTATCCCGACCGCAGGTTTGTTGGCCCACGTGATGGTGGCCAAGTTTGCCGATCACTTGCCTCTGTACCGGCAGGAGAAAATCTTTGGTCGCGCCGGACTGGCAATTGCTCGTTCGACCTTGGCGCAATGGGTCGGACAAACTGGCGTGAGACTTCAGCCGCTAGTTGATGCTCTGCGTGAAGCGGTGCTGAACCAGGGTGTGATTCACGCCGATGAAACACCGGTGCAAATGCTTGCGCCAGGCGAGAAGAAAACCCACCGGGCATATGTCTGGGCCTACAGCACGACGCCGTTTTCGGCGCTCAACGCGGTGGTTTACGACTTCAGCCCAAGCCGTGCCGGGGAACATGCTCGCAACTTCCTGGGTGACTGGAACGGCAAGCTGGTTTGCGATGACTTCGCTGGCTACAAGGCCGGATTTGAGCAAGGCATCACTGAAATCGGGTGCATGGCTCACGCCCGTCGCAAGTTCTTTGATCTGCACGTAGCGAATAAAAGCCAGCTGGCTGAACAGGCCCTGCACTCGATCAGCGGTTTGTACGAGGTCGAACGCCAAGCGCGGGACATGAGTGATGAAGATCGTTGGCGAATACGTCAGGAGATGGCGGTGCCAATCCTCAAAACACTGCATGACTGGATGTTGGCCCAGCGCGACTTGGTGCCCAACGGATCAGCCACAGCTAAAGCCCTCGATTACAGCCTGAAACGCTGGGTAGCGCTAACGCGCTACCTGGACGATGGGGCTGTGCCCATCGACAACAACCAAGTTGAAAACCAGATACGTCCATGGGCGCTTGGGCGTTCGAACTGGCTATTTGCCGGGTCACTGCGCAGTGGCAAACGGGCGGCTGCAATCATGAGTCTGATCCAATCGGCGCGCATGAATGGGCATGATCCGTATGCCTATCTCAAAGATGTGCTGACGCGGCTGCCGACCCAACGGGCCAGTGAGATCGGGCAGTTGTTGCCGCATCAGTGGATGCCGGCCTGACTTACGCAAGGTGAGTTCGCCGGACGCTTACCAAGAAAGTACCTACGGATGCTATGCCAGGCATGAAGGTGGCTGACCACCAGCCATACTCCGCACTTTCAGTGGGCGTAGAGCCACTGAAGGAAAAGGACATGTGGGGTGCAACACTGTTCGATCAGATGCTCTGCCGTATCGATTTCCTGAAGATGCGCTGGGAAGGTGAATGGACTCCGCTTTCCGACCAGAAACGAACGCTCATCTGGCCAGGCTACTACGGTGGCTTTAACTGGGGTGGTGGTGCTCTGGATGCGCGTACTGGTACGTTGATCGTCAACGATATTCGTATGGCGATGTGGGGCAAATTCATCAAGCGTGAAGAGGCCAACAAAGCCGGCCTGGTGCCGTCAACCGAAGGTGAATACTCCGAGCAGTTGGGCACTCCGTGGGGTGTTGAGCGCTCGATGTTCCTGTCGCCTCTGGGAACGCCGTGCTTCAAGCCTCCGTTTGGCTCGATGACTGCCATCGATCTCGCGACCCAGAAGGTCAAGTGGCAGGTGCCGATGGGTAGCATTCAAGATGCGCCTATAAAAGGCATCGCCCCGGGCGTGTATCTGCCAATCGGCATGCCAACCCTGGGTGGCCCACTCGTCACGAAAGGTGGCCTGACGTTCTTCCACGGTTCGCTCGACTACTATGTGCGTGCACTGGACAACGATACTGGTGAAGAGCTGTGGCGTGACCGTCTGCCGGTTGGCGGCCAGGGTGTCCCGATGACCTACGTAGGCAATGACGACCAGCAGTATGTCGTGGTTGTTGCTGGTGGGGCCACTCGTACTGGTACCAACAAGAATCGCGGCGATTACGTGATTGCTTACTCCCTGAAGTCGAAAGCTGAATAAGCCCCCAAATACCAAGGTGTCGCAGTCTTTGCACTGTGATGCCTTGGTTACTTTCCGCAGCTCCATGAATGCCACCCCTAGGTTCGAAGATGAACCAGGGCTTGTGGCTGTCTTTGCCAATCACGGGGGAGACATTTGTGCAGTTTCAGGTTTTGGATTTGAATGTCGATCTTGATAAGCGAGAGATTAGCTGTGGGGGCAGCCGTGTGAGGCTCTCCTCCATACCGTTCGGTGTATTGGTTTTGCTAGCAAAGAATTGTGAAAGCATCGTGTCTAGAGAGAAACTTCTGGATGAGGTCTGGGGACTTAAATTTGACCCTGGAACAAAAGTAGTAGATGTGCAATTGACTAGGTTGAGGCGGGAGCTCAAAGATATCGGATGCAGTGCAAAAATTATGAACTCGAGGAGCGCGGGTTTCAAACTCTGCACGTGAGTAGAAAAATTCTGCTGTCGAGGGTCGCTGCGCGAGTGACTCGCGCAGCGAAGGGAAGCTGGGAGGAAAGTTAGAAACTTGACCCTACCTGCAGGCCGATCACTACCGCGTTTTCTACTTCCCTGACGTTTCCAGGGTTACGGATGTATTGGATGTTAGGCATCAAGTGAAGCCAGTTAGTAGCTTGGATTCGATAGTTTAGCTCGGCTTGGTAACTGGTATGCTGCTCTGGGATGTACGAAGGGCTGTCAAAATACACTCCGTTAACCTGGTTCTTGAATTGGGCGTTTTCTAGGTATTGATCGCTAGCGTGTACGCGCGACAGGCCAAGCCCTAGCTGATCAAGCGGGCGGAAATCAAAAGGCCCTTTATACACCAAACTGATATGCATATAGCTATCGACGGGAGTAGTTGCTTGGTCTTGAAAACTAAGGCTTGCTGCAAGCACTAGACCTCGGCTTTGATCGTTGTTCTTGCTGCTGATCTGTTGCTTTGCATTAAGCCACCAGCCGCTGCGACCATCATGGACTCTGTACTGATTCTGAGTGAGCGCTGCTGGTTGACCGTTGACGTCATTGAGTACGTCAGGACGGTTGACCGTATTCTTGAAGTATCCAACACGGTACTCACCAGGTAATTTCCCGATACGTGGTGTCCAGACAAGCTCCACCGGCACCATGGTGCCACTTGTTCCGTGTGTTCGAAGCTTTAAACCGTTGTCGTTGTCCAGGCTCGAGGGATCAACGTTGTAGGCAGCGATTTTGGCGACAAGGTCATCTGCCAATGCATACTGAAGACGAACTGCCCACGAACTGATAGGGCTGTTGTAGATGTCATTGACGTAGTTGCCAGGCTGCGAACCACAAAACGATAAATTTTGGAATGCGCAATCTGCAGTGGCGAACTCATCGCCTACTGTGAAACGCCCGATCTTTACGTTCAGTTTGTTGTCGATCCAGCCTTTCGACAGCCAGAATTGGCTTAGCCGTGTAACACTTCCTCTGCCGTGGATTTCTTGAGTCGCTCCGAAACCACCGACGCGACGGTCGTTAAGAGCATCCTCATCCAGGCCGCGACCATTGCGATTTGATAGACGGATTTCCGCTTCCGCATTTTTCCAGGACAGCAATTCCGAAAGATCTAGCTTTGCACCTGCTGACCACTGATCTGCATAACGGGCGGTATGGTGGGAGGCGCCCCCATGGACATTCGCTGCAATTTCACTCAGGTAGCTGAATTCTAGATCAACACCCTGGTCAGCAAGTTCTCCCCGGGAGCCGTTCCAGTCTCCGAGCATCCAAGGCGAAGAGGGCGAGAGTGGTTCATGCGCAAGCGCCTGAGGAGTGTAAAGATTTATTAGGGCAAGAATGCTTAAGGTGGAGGTGGTGAAGGTATGGCGGAGGTACATCCATAGTTCCTATGTTTGGTTTCTGTACGTACACCTAAAGCTTAGAGGACTGCCATGGTGTTCTGCGATTTTACCAACTGGCGTACTGCAGAAAGGTTAAATTTCTCTGGTTCGTCCTGCGAGAACGTCGGCTAACAAAAAAGTTCGAGTAAATTGTTATTGCAAATAAATTTGGTACGGGTAACGCTATTCAGGCGTTGCCCCCAAGATCTATTAGTCGGGAGCCTCTGTTTCCCGCTGGTTAAGCTGGTGAAATGCTCGGTAAAATTATTGATTGCAATAGCCTCCGCGATACAGGCTAAGGTCGCTGGGGAAGTTAAAAAGCTTGGTCAGTGTTGGAGTGCTTTCGGCGTAGCAATCACTGATGCCAAGACGTATGCATCCTGCATTGGATACAGCCTCTTAATCGTTTTTGAGTAAGGCGCTGCTGGATTCGAACCCGTACGGAATCGGACGCCTTGCTGCTGTAATAGCTCACCACTAGCAGTTCGTCCTCGTAAACCTCCATTTCATCAATCTTGACACGTAGTGCTGATTCGATCTCGGCTAGGCGATCAGGCTCGATGCTGATGCGAAATAAATCTGCTGCGCGCTTGAGGTCAAGCTTGCGAGTCATAATGTTCACGAGTCATCTGGCCTGGGACGTCGTCTTTGCAGAGCACCTTTCTTCAGCAGTTGGCGAAAAGGATGCGTGCGAGAGATCACCCACAGGTGGTAGCGAACGGCGCCGAATAGGACTGAAACGGCCATTAATGATTCCGGTTTGAGGAGGCTTGCGAAGAGCCTTTGAGCTTCTTTCAGTCCAGCGTGGAGGAGGGCTCAAGCGGTGATCGCCCGCATTTCGATTATGGATATGTTATAACGTATCTTTTAGGCCTGTGCGTTCTGACGCTCGGGTTAACCATGAACTCGAATGACATCCATGAACTCCTTAGCATCCACTCCGTTTCTCGTATCTGCGCTATGGCTTGCCATTGCTGACTCAAGTGCTTACGCCGCAGAACCAACCTCGATTTCCCTTCCCGCTAGTACTATTGCTGCTGACCTCATCGCTGATGAGACGCAGATCGGGCTTGATGTGTCTAACACTGCCGGAAGCCGCTTGGGGCTCAGCGCGTTGGAGACGCCAGCGAGTACAACGGTTCTGACGGGGGGGAGCATCAGAAGCCACGGCGACACTACGGTGCAGGATGCTGTCGCGCGCAGTCCTGGCATTACGAGTATAGGTGCGCCCGGCGATGGCGGAACGGCGCTATCTGCCCGCGGCTTCACGGGGCAGGGGTCTGTGATGCAGCTTTTTGACGGCACTCGCCTGTACTCGGGAATGGGCTCCTCGACATTCCCCGTCGATACCTGGGCGGTCGAGCGTGTCGACGTGCTCCGAGGCCCTGCCTCGGTTCTTTACGGTGAAGGCGCCACTGGTGCTGTAGTGAATGTCATCCCGAAGAAGCCGTTTGATGGAGAGATCCGGAATCGGCTTCGCCTGGGTTACGGTTCCAACGACAGCCAGCAGGCGGCCTTGGACAGTGGTGGCTCACTAAGCGATACATTCACGTATCGACTGAATCTGAATCAGCTGCGTAGCAATGGATGGATCGATCACGGCGATTCTCAAGGCACATTCATTAGTGGCTCGCTTCGCTGGCAGGTAAACGAGGCGTTCTCGCTTCAGCTATCGCATGATTCGGGTGACCACACCCCGATGAACAATTTCGGTGTGCCCCTCGTTGATGGTCACTACAAGAGCAGTTTGCGATACAAAAACTATAACGTTGGCGGGGCTAAGCAGCATTACGATGACCAGTGGACGCGGCTGACGGCTACCTGGCAGATTTCCGATGCGGTCAGTTCTACCAATGAACTGTATTACCTGAAGTCGCGGCGTCGATGGGCTAACGCGGAAAACTACAATTGGGACACCGATAACCAGCAGCTACTGCGTAGCGGGTTCTACGGTATCAAGCACAATCAGGAGCAGGTTGGCGACCGACAAACCTTCACGATTCAGCACTCCTTATTCGGGCTGAACAGTCAGAGTCTTGTAGGGTTTGATGTCAACCGTATTCGCTTCAAGCTGACCAATAACTCTCCTTACGATGATGTGGTGACAGCTGGCGAGCCGATCGATCTGCACCACCCGAACCGGGACGGATTCCACAGTGCCTCGGAATACCTTCCACTGTCGAAAAGCGTTACCCGCCAAGCGTCGTTCTTTGCAGAAAATCGGACTGAATTGACGGAACGCCTGTCTCTCATCACCGGCTTGCGACGTGATTATGTGGATATCAACCGAGACGACCTGCGAAGCGGCTCGAGCTCCGGAAAAAATCTGATTGGAAATAATTGGAAGGTCGGCATCGTCTATGAGTTAACGCCTGATATGTCCATCTATGGTCAGCAGTCGACCAGCACCGACGGGGTAGGGGGGCTAATCAGCCTGAGCCCGAGCCAGCAACAGTTTGACCTAGCCAAAGCCCGTCAGACCGAGATGGGCTTCAAGCAAATGTTTTGGGATCAAAAGGGGTCTTGGACAGTTGCTGCCTATCACATTGTTAAAAAGAAACTTTTAACCGCAGATCCGCAAGCGCCTGGGTCGTCATTACAGGTGGGTCAGCAGTCGTCGAACGGAGTCGAAGCCAGTCTGGATCTTCAACTGCCCTATGACTGGAAGCTCCAAGCAAATGCCGCTCTGGTAAAGGCGAAGTACGACGATTTTGATCAGGCGGTGAATGGCGTTGCGGTGTCACGCAGCGGCAATCGACCGATTAATGTACCGCGACGCACTGCCAATCTCTGGCTGGATAAGGCGTTTTCGCAGGACTTGAATGCAGGGGCGGGCCTGCGCTATGTCGATGCTCGCTATGCCGACATCGCGAACATGAACAAGCTTCCCTCCTACACCGTCGTCGATGCAGCCGTTTCCTGGAAAGCCTTGAAGAACACAAAATTGGGTCTGCAGCTCAGGAACGTTTTCGACCGAGAGTATGCGAGCACGCAATACAACGAGGGGCAGCAGTGGATCCTGGGTGAGCCTCGCTCCTTCTATCTGACTGCCGACATCGACTTCTAATATGACAGGCGCCCTATTAACTATCAGGGACGTGGGCTGGACATCACCAAGGAGTGGCTCTGGCGTTGAGCCATTCACGCTCAAGAACATCTACATGCGCATCGAGTCAGGCGAATTCGTGGGGCTTATCGGGCCTAACGGAGGAGGAAAGACCAGCTTACTGCGCTGCGCCATGCGCTACAGCAAACCAGAGAGTGGCGTGGTGGGTCTGTCAGGAGATGACCTCTGGGCGCAGCCTGCGCGATGGAGTGCCCAGCGAATTGCTGTCGTTGGGCAAGAGTTTCCTTCAACCTACGGTTTAAGCGTGCGGGAAGTGGTGGCGATGGGGCGCATTCCGTACCAACGGGGATTTCAGAGCGAAAGCACCAGGGATCGGGTAACGGTCAATGATGCGCTCGAGACAATGGGCTTAGTCCACCTCCAGGATCACGACTTTGGGCTGCTCTCCGGTGGAGAAAAACAGCGGACGTTGCTTGCCCGGGCTGTGACTCAAGATCCCCAGGTACTCATCCTGGATGAACCCACCAACCACCTTGATCCCAAGCATCAGGTTGAGTTGCTGGCTCATGTCAAGAAGCTGGGCGTGGCGGTGATCGCGAGTCTTCACGATCTCAATTTAGCCGCGGCGTTTTGCGACCGTCTTTACGTTATCAAGGATGGTCGGATCACTGCCCAAGGACGCCCGTGGGATGTCCTCACGCCAGATAATTTGTTCGAGACCTACGGCGTTGAAGCCTTAGTCGATGCGCATCCCCAAATCGGGACGCCCCGTATTACTTGGAAAATCGTGTGAAACCTATCTTTACGATGGCAGTTTTGCTGGTCAGCTTGTTGGCTTCGATCACTGCCCAAGCGAGTTCATATCCAGTCACCGTTAAAAGCTGCAGCCGAAGCGTCGTCTTCACTCACCCACCTGCGCGGGCGGTCAGCCAGGACGTGAATCTGACAGAAATGATGGTCGCTCTGGGGCTGCAGTCGCACATGGTCGGCTATAGCGGCGTCACGGGCTGGAATAAACCCACCGGCGGATTGATGACCGCCCTCAAGGGATTACCGGAGGTGGCCACGCATTATCCAACCGTGGAAACACTGCTGAACGTGAACGCAGATTTCTTCTTCGCTGGCTGGAACTACGGAATGATGGTCGGAGGTGATGTCACGCCTCAGACGCTGAAGCCTCTAGGTATCCAAGTTTATGAGCTGACTGAATCCTGCTCGCTCATTGAACCAAGTGCTACAGCTAGCTTGGAGCAGGTCTACACCGACCTGGCTAACCTCGGCAAAATCTTTGATGTCGAAGATCGCGCGCAATTGCTGATCACGCAGCTACGCAAGCGTCAGCAGGCGGTTATTCATCGGGTGGTCGGAAAGAAGAAGCCTCGAGTGTTTGTTTATGACAGTGGGGAAGATCGTGCCTTCACTGCGGGCCGACAGGCTATCCCTCAAGCCTTGATTGAGACGGCTGGAGGGCGGAACGTTATGGATGGCATTAGTGCCAGTTGGACGCAGATCGGATGGGAGAGCGTGGTGGAGGCAGACCCGCAATTCATCGTCATTATTGACTACGGTGAGCGAAGCGCGGCGGAGAAGATTCAATTTCTACGTGAGAACCCCGCGTTGCAGTCTATTGAGGCAATTCAAAACAAGCGATTCGTGGTGCTTCCCTACAGTGCCATGACGCCGGGAATTCAGAACCTCGGTGCAATCGAAGCTTTGGCAGCCGCATTTGATGAAGAGCGATGATCATGGCTCCGATCAAGACCCCAGATGCTTACGCCGGGCTCCTTGTATTGCTCGCAAGCCTGATTGTGTTTGTGTGTCTAACGGCGCTCGCTATCGGAGCTGCACCGGTACCGCTCAAGGTCGCGTGGCAGGTTGTTCAAAGTCACCTACTTGGGGCTGAGCCGCTGGATGCCACATCTGGGCAGGATCACATCATCTGGTTGATCAGAGCGCCGAGGGTTGCCCTAGCTGTTCTTGTCGGAGCGGGACTCGCAATGGTTGGTGCTGCTCTCCAAGCTGTTACACGAAACTCTTTGGCGGATCCGCATCTCCTGGGAGCGACTTCCGGTGCAGCACTTGGGGCTGTCGTTGTCGTTATGTACGTAGGGGAGCTATTGGGTCAGTTCACTTTGCCGCTCGCCGCGTTTCTGGGAGCTTCAGCTTCTCTTTTGCTTGTAATGGCAATCGCTCGGAAGCACGGCACTTTCACGAGTGATCGGCTGCTGCTGAGCGGTGTAGCGGTGTCGTTTGTTTTGATGGCCGCGGCTAATCTCCTGTTGTTTCTGGGTGATCATCGTGCGAGTTCATCAGTTCTGTTCTGGATGATGGGTGGGCTTGGTGCGGCTCGCTGGGAGCTATTGTGGCTGCCGCTCTGTGTGATTGTGTTGGGAGGTCTCGCGCTTTGGGCGTGTGGGCGTTCTCTGAATGCGCTTATGGCTGGTGAACAGACGGCTGTCAGTCTGGGCGTGGACGTCCATCGAGTGCGGATTAGTGTATTTGTCATGACCTCGTGCATGACGGGTGTAATGGTGGCACTAAGCGGGTCGATCGGCTTTGTGGGGCTTATGGTTCCTCACATAGCCCGCCGGCTGGTGGGCGCCGAGCATCGACGCCTAATACCGCTCTGCGGGTTGCTCGGCGCTTTGCTTGTGGTGTGTATGGACATCGTCGCCAGGACTGTGATCGCTCCTCAGGACTTGCCAATCGGTGTTGTCTCTGCAGCGATAGGTGGGATGTTCTTTATCGTATTCATCTACCGCAGTTAAGTCTGAGCTTGGCCCGAAAAATGATACATAGCGTGCGTATGCTGCATCGTCGCTACGCTTTCGGGCCCAACCACGCAGAACACCGTTAGCGTTCGGACGTTCGTGCCGTCCCCCGCTTCATCTCATAAGTCCACCAGGCCTTCAGTGCGCTTCATATTGATCGCGGTATGCTTTCGGTGTGACACCTAGGTGCCGCTGAAATACTCTCCTCATGTGTTCTTCTGAGCCGAATCCACATTGTGCGGCGATACGCTTCAAAGCTACGTCTTCATCAGCTAGCAAACGTCGTGCGCGCTCGAGCCTCGCGCGCTCTATGAATTCAGAGGGCGAGCTTTCGGTTTGACGTTGAAAGACCCGCCGCAGGTTGCGAGTGCTCATGTTCGCCTGGGATGCAAGTGTTTCTAGAGTAAGATCCCGGCTAAGGTTTTGAAGAATCCAGATCTGTAATTCTCTTATTCCGGAATGCGGAGTCATCTGGCTACCGAGATGCTGGCTAAACTGAGACTGCCCGCCGGGACGCTTTAGATAGACGACTAGCTCTCGCGCTATGGTTAATGCCAGATCCTGTCCGAGATCCTGCTCTACTAAAGCTAGGCTCAAATCTATAGCCGCCGATACGCCGGCACACGTCCAAATCCGTCCGTTTTGAATGAAAATGGCATCAGCGTTGACATTGATTTCCGGAAATTCGGTAGCGAGCCGGGTAGCAACGCTCCAGTGAGTGGTTGCGTCAAGGCCATCCAGGACACCCGCTTGCGCGAGAAAAAAAGCCCCAGAGCAAACGCCCACGAGCCGATCAATCCGGGATGCTGCGTGTCTGCACCAATCAACGATAGGGCGATGCTGATGTACTGCTGTTGTAATGTCACGGGCGCCAACAATCAGCGCGGTGTTAGGCAGGATTCTGCTCCGCAGAGATTCCGCATCGAGTCTGGCTAACGTGTCGGATTGAATCGAGCCCGCCTCTGGCGCGACTAAGTGGAGGTCGTAAAGGGGAGGCTCGCCGCTCGCTGTCAAATGCGCATTGGCGTAGTCAAACACCGTGAGCGCACCTACAGCTTCGAGGGACTTGAAGCCGGGATAAATGACAATGTGTACGGTGTGGAGGGCCGGTGCATCGGTTAGCCTCATTGGATAGGTTCCTTGGCTGTGGCAATCGGACAGACTTCAAGCGAATGTGGCCAACCTGAGGCGGGTGGTCTTGCAGACGCAATCAGCTGTTGTATCTTTTGATACGTTATAACCTAACGGAGTACAACAATGAAAACACGTGCCGCTATCGCTTGGGGGCCTAATCAGCCACTAGAATTTGAAGAAGTTGACCTTGAGGGCCCAAAAGACGGGGAAGTGCTCGTCCGGATCGTCACGACCAGCCTTTGTCACACGGACGTCTTCACTTTGTCCGGGCGAGATCCTGAAGGGAAATTTCCTTGCATCCTCGGTCACGAGGGGGTGGGTATCGTTGAGGACGTAGGCCGCGGCGTTACGTCCGTGAAGCCAGGCGATCATGTCATTCCGCTGTATACGCCAGAAGATCCAAACTGCCCCTTCATCAAATCTGGTAAGACCAACCTTAGCCAGTCTATTCGAAAGACCCAGGGCGAAGGACTAATGCCTGATGGCACAAGTCGTTTTTCCTATAAGGGACGGACAATTTTCCACTACATGGGTACATCCACATTCAGTGAGTACACCGTTTTGCCCGAAATTGCCGTTGCTAAAATCGATCCTGCAGCTCCGCTGGCCAAGGCTTCGATTATGGGTTGTGCGATTCCGACGGGCATTGGTGCTGTCCGGAACACTGCCAAGGTTCGTCCGGGTGATACCGTTGCTGTATTCGGCCTGGGCGCTGTCGGAATGGCAGTTATCCAAGGAGCTGTTCTCCAAGGGGCGAAACGTATCATCGGCATTGACGTCAACCCCAACAAGTTCCCATTAGCCATGTCTCTTGGAGCGACTGAGTGCGTAAATCCTAGGGACTACAACGAGCCACTTCAAAACGTCATCATTGACATGACGAATGGTGGTGTAGATTTCTCTTTTGAATGTGTGGGTAATGTCGAACTCATGCGAGCCGCGCTTGAATGCTGCCATAAAGGATGGGGAGAAAGTATCATCATCGGCGTGGCCGGCGCTGGAGAAGAAATCGCTACCCGACCGTTCCAATTAGTGACTGGTCGAGTGTGGAAGGGGAGCGCTTTTGGCGGGGTATTGGGTCGGTCTGAGCTTCCAGGCATGGTTGATGAATGGCTTCGTGGTGAGATTAACGTTGATCCATACATCACTCACAATATGGATCATGAAACACTGAACCATGCATTTGACCTTCTGAAGCGTGGTGAGGCGATTCGTTCGGTAATCCATTACCAAGAGCGTGAGACACTTAGCCATGATTTGCCTGGAGTGATCATTGATCGTAACGGGCGCGTGATTCCAAAGCCGGAACTGAAGCATACACCTGCTTGAATATAGAGCGGCCCTGTCTAAGGCAGGGCCGTTCTCGTTGGGTTAGACCTGCTTGTTGTGATGTCGTAATTCTATATATATTAATGATAATTTGAGTCAACCGTATGGCCTGAGTCGGTGAGGGTAATGCAATGAAGCAAATCACAAAAGAGAAGTGTAGCTTGAGACTGACCTCCTTGAATAATCGCCAGTTAGTCGGTGCGGGAGTTTTCTTGGGAGGGTGGTTTCTTATCATAAGCTATCTAGTTATCCATCAGTCGGGTTAAAAAGCGACCGCCACTGAGTCAGTAAATGAAAAGGGATCGAAGCGGCGCGTAAAACCTTTAGTAACCCGCCACCGCTACCTCTAACCCGCAAGAGTGTTCACACTAGAGGTGCGACAGGAAGGCTGAAGGGCAGCGCCATCTCCAGGGGGAATACGCTCATCTCAAACAACTGATGAAAAATAAAGGGATGATGTTTTTTCTATTTTTCCCCTGTGTGAGTATTTTGTACACATAATTTGAATTGCAGGTCATTTCCTAGGTGCGATATGTTGTCTGGCAATATGTCGTCAGAAGAAAGTAAGGTTGAACTTCTGTGAGTGGAGGCTGGTTTATATCGCTTCTATCTCGAAGCTTTAGTTTATTGTGTAGCGATTGCGTGCGTGCTTAATTATAATATTATTTTGCTTCGTCTACTATCGAGTGATTGTGGTGGCTGATAGTGGCGGAAAGTTTGGGGGGTTTGTCTTTGGTTCTACTCAAAGCTAACGAATGTAACGGCGTGTAAGCTTGAGTACTTCAAATTTATATTGGTGGGTATGTGTGGGGCTGTGGTTGATAAGTAAATCTCTTCTAGCATGATGTGAATAGAAGGAAGTGAAATGAGACTGTCTCGTGCTGTGGTTGCACTAATGAGCTCAATTGGTTGGCTGTTCGGTAGTTCAGTGGCATGCGCGAATACGCTTAACGTTGTATCAAGCTTTACCGTACTTGCCGATGTTATCAAAAACGTAGGTGGTGATGGTGTCAAGGTGAGGAGCATTGTCCCTCCAAATGGCGATCCCCACAAATTTGAGCCCTCACCAGCTGACGCAAAATCGCTGAAGGAGGCTGATATCACATTCATCAGCGGCTTAGGATTAGAAAGTTGGTTTGAACGGCTAGCTCTGGCCTCAGGAAATCAAAATCCACCGGTCGTTGTGTCCGAAGGAATTAAGCCAATCACTTTTTCTGAAGGCCGAAAAACGAAAATAGATCCTCATGTATGGAACAGTGTGGCAAATGTTAAACTCTGGGTGACTAAGATTGAGGCGGAGTTAACCAAAGCAGATCCTAATCAAGCGAAGAAATTTAGTGATAATGCGGACTCTTACCTAGCTAAGCTTGATGCTTTAAATCAGCTCATTATCATACAGCTCGCTGAGGTACCACTTGCGCAACGAAGAGTGTTAACGAGTCATGATGCGTTTGGATATTATGCAATGGAATACGGAGTGAGTTTCCTCTCACCTCTGGGCCTTTCCACTGAGATAGAAGCATCCGCGGCTGATATAGCTACGTTGATTGACCAAATTCGACGAGAGGGGGTTAGGGTATATTTCACTGAGAACTCAAATGACTCTCGGCTTGTGTCTCAGATTGCGAATGCCACTGGAGCTAAGACAGGTGGTGTTCTTTACCCGGAATCTCTTTCAGATGAGAATGGCCCCGCATCAAACTATATTAAGCTGATGGAATACAATACGCGACAAATAGTGCGGGCGACTATGCTGTGATTTAGGCACACGGAGTTCTCTCGGCTAATGAGATCTCCGCGTGCGACACAGCGAGCGTTTCTGATGTAAATGGCGCACTGCTTAGGTCACGCTTTTGTAAACCGGTCGCGGTATTCTTTGGGCGTTACTGATAGAAACTTTTTAAAAGCAAGGCGCATATGGTCAGCGCTAGTAAAGCCGCTCATGAACGATACTGTTTTGATGGGCAGGCTTCCACCGCTTAGCAACCGCCTGGCATGATCAATTCTGGCTTGATCTAGGAACTGGGATGGGCACATGCCCACTTCTTTGCTGAATGTTCTGGTGAAATGTCTTGTGCTCATAGCCGAGCGCTCAGCCATAGAGGCTACGGACATTTTGCTATTGAGATTCTCAATTACCCAATTTTGGATTTCACGCATGCTTGTGTTCTGCGTTCTTTGTGAAACTAAATTTGCACTGAACTGTGATTGTCCACCAGGCCGCTTAAGGAAGATTACTAGATCCTGAGCAACTTCAAGTGCTAGCCGATGACCATGATCCTCCTCTACAAACGCTAACGCTAAATCAATCGATGCACTGACCCCTGCAGATGTCCAGAAGTTCGCGTCTCTGATATAGATGGAATCAATATCTAGCTTCACTTCCGGATATTTCTTCGCAAAAGCATCATTCATCCTCCAGTGTGTGGTGGCTCGTCGACCATTCAATAATCCTGTAGCTGCAAGGAAAAATGCGCCAGAACATAGTGCGGCGAAGCGTGGAGTGCTGGGTGCGGCTCGATGGATCCACTCGATAATCGATGGATTTTCGATTACTGCATTCTCGATGTAGTGAGCACCCACGACGAGAATTGAGTGGGCATCGGTAGACATTTCTAGGTCAATTGTCGCATCCAGGGTCATGATTGTATCTGATGGTACAGGGCCGATTTTGCTTGAACGGATAGCGACCCTGTAGCCCGGCGGATAGCCGTAAGACTCCAAAATCCTATTGGCATAGCTGAATACGGTCATTGGGCCGATTGCTTCAAAGGCTTTGAAACCTCGGTAGATAACCAGCTCAATTGACCTGGTCTGGTAGTCGTCTAAGAGCATTTCGTTTTTCTCCCATGTCCCAAATCGACGGCAGTTTGGCCGACATCGACGGAGCTTGTGGACTCAAGATAGTGGGGGAGGGCGTAAGCTGCGATCACAACCTCCCCGTAACCAAAGGTGATGACAATGATAAAATCACGAGCAGCTGTAGCATTTGGGCCCAAGCAGCCACTGGAAATTGTTGAGGTTGACGTCCAGCCTCCGAAAGCCGGTGAGGTGTTGATCCGTGTCGTAGCGACCGGGGTATGTCATACAGATGCGTACACGCTCTCCGGGCAAGATTCCGAAGGGGTCTTCCCTTGCATTCTTGGGCACGAAGGAGGCGGCATCGTCGAGGCTGTGGGCGAAGGCGTGAAAGGCTTGGCCGTGGGCGATCATGTAATTCCCCTTTACACGGCAGAGTGCGGGGAATGTAAGTTCTGCAAATCTGGTAAGACAAACCTCTGCCAAGCGGTACGTGCTACTCAAGGCAAAGGATTGATGCCAGATGGAACCACTCGATTCAGCTACAAAGGAGAGCCGATCTATCACTACATGGGCTGCTCGACATTTTCTGAATATACCGTTCTGCCCGAAATCAGCCTGGCCAAGATCCCGAAAGACGCGCCGCTCGAGAAGGTATGTTTGCTTGGTTGTGGAGTGACTACAGGTATCGGGGCCGTTCTCAACACTGCGAAAGTCGAGAAGGGCGCAACTGTCGCTATCTTCGGATTGGGCGGAATCGGGTTGGCTGCGGTAATCGGGGCCAAAATGGCAGGTGCTGGTCGTATCATTGCTGTGGATATCAACCCTGCAAAATTTGAAATTGCCCAAGAGCTTGGCGCAACTGACTTCATCAACCCCAAAGAATACGATCGCCCAATCCAAGACGTCATCGTTGAACTTACAGATGGCGGTGTTGACTACTCTTTTGAGTGCATCGGCAATGTTAATCTGATGCGCGCCGCTCTCGAGTGTTGCCATAAGGGTTGGGGCGAGTCGGTTATCATCGGTGTTGCGCCTTCTGGCGCTGAGATTTCGACCAGACCGTTCCAGCTCGTCACCGGTCGTGTATGGCGCGGTTCCGCCTTTGGGGGAGTAAAAGGAAGAACTGAGCTTCCCTCTTACGTCACCAGATCGCAAGCTGGCGACATCCCGCTCGATAAGTTTATTACCCACAATATGGGGCTTGAAAAAATCAATGAAGCATTCGATCTCATGCACGAAGGTAAAAGTATAAGAACAGTGATTCACTTCTAAACAGCAATTTACGAGGTAAGTATGAGCGTGTTTACACATGTGACCGTTGGCACTAACTCTCTTGATAAGGCTAGAGCTTTTTACGATGAGGTTCTGAGCGAGATTGGTCTCCAACGTCTGGCTGATCTCGGAGACAATGGGTCGATTTGGGGCGTTGATAATCCTTCGTTTTTTGTGCTTAAACCCGCGAATGGTCAGCCGGCGACTGTTGGCAACGGAGTGACTATAAGCTTCGAAGCTCCAAGTCGAGCGGCAATCGATGCCTTCCATGCTAGAGCTCTAGAGTTAGGTGGCAAGGATGAAGGCAAGCCAGGTGAGCGCGGTTGGGCTGAAAATGCTTATGCCGCTTACGTACGCGACCTAGACGGTAATAAACTGGCTGTGTGCTCATTTAAGAAGCCTTAAAGATTTGGACGTAGCGAGTTTTACGGCCTCTTAGGAGGCCGTCTTTTTTTGCAAAAAATAAGGTGGCGCTATGCGCCACCTTATTTTAGCCAGCTATGTGTAACTACGATCACTTTCGATTACTGGATCTAGAAGAGCGCTTCGGAAGGCTTGAGCCCCTTCCTTGTGAGCTTCCTTCAGCTCGCGAAGCCATTTCCTGTACTGGATAGACACCTTGTCAGCTACTACTGAGACTTCGTCAGCAGGAGCATCCTTGGGCCATTGAGACTCAATCACTGGTTTGTCTTCGGCGAAGACCAGGTCATTAAAGGCAATGTGCAGATAATCAGAATCGTCAGCTTGCTCCCTCGCAAATAACAGGAAGTTCTTGGTCGTAGTATCGTCTATTGGGCACGAAACGTTAAACAGGACATGCAGTGATTTACTTGAGTATTTCGCTACTTCCAGGTTGATAGCGAATGGCATGCTGCAGGTATAGGAAAACGAGCCGATGGGCGCCTGGTTCGGGACGGCCATGTCCTCAGGTGTATCATAAATGAAGCGGAACTGACCGTTGAATCTGTCCATTGGGACGATTGGAGGCTCGGCATTATTTGGGTCAAACAGCGTGCCTGGATGAATAAAAGCGAAGTGTGAGAAGTCAGTGAAATTTTCCCAGCGGCGCTCCGCTGTTGCGTTCCACCAATAAGGTTCTTGGATAACGATTCGCAACCTGGGATCACTTGCAGCACTGAAATAAGGAATTTCAGTGCATGCGTAGCTTGAGTCTAATCTGACCCAAATCAGACCATAGCGCTCTTCACAATCGAATCGCTGCACTTTTGCTCGGTTTGGAATTGGGCTATTGGGACAAGCCGGCACCAGTTTGCAAGCGCCCTCGCTGTCGTACTGCCATCCATGATACGGGCATTGAAGGCGGTCGTTCGCAATTGTACCCAACGAGAGCTTCGCGGATCGATGCGCACACCGATCGTGCATAGCAACATACTCACCACCTAGCTTTGCCACTACCAACTGCTCACTGAGAAGCGTAACGGCCATTGGCCCAAGACTCGAGGGGTGAGCTTTCTCCAGTTCCGTTACGGTACAAACGGGATGCCAAAAGTGGCGGAGATATTCACGGTCATTATTAATGATTGCCTGTTCCATGTATGTAGCCTTTGTGGATGACGTTATTTTGTTAGCAGCTCCCCACGATCGGGTTGCCATGTCTCCTACTTCTACTCACAGAAAGGTTAAACACACTCTATTTATGTGTTGACACCATTCGTATGGCTGGTACGTCAGATCTAAGATCTGGTACACCAGAAAAGGTAGAGCATTTTTTGGAATGCTGTCAACTCCCAGCAGTGCTGGCGGGGAGAATGCTTCTTGATAAGCAGGTCTGAATTAGAGCTTTAACTAAGTAATTTGCCTCGACTAGTAGCAATCTGGAGCTCATTAAAAGGTAGGGCAAGGAAACATTGAGACGTTTACGTTGCACCAATGCGTTACGTTTAGTACGAAGCGTGCACATTTTTCGGGCATTCATAGCCTCTTATTAAAAAGCATTGTGGAATATAAAGTACCAAAGCCATCCTTTTTAATGACTTTTCTGTAGGTGTAATTGATCAAATAGCGCCGTAAGTAACGACGCTAAGTATCAAAATTCAAATTTTATTCGCTAATGCAGGGAATTGTGTTCCCCTGAGTAACAGACTTAAGATGTATACAATTTTAGATGTATAGCTAACGAATCTTGACTAAAGCGTTTGGCGTAATTTTTGCTCTCAGCTGAACCTGACTCGTAGGTCAGGTGATGAGGAGCTCGTCGAGTGAAATCAACAAAAAAATGTTTGGGAATTTTGGCTGCGACCGTGTTGACACCCTCAGCTTACGCTGGAGATATGCTGCTTTGGCATCAAGAGAGCGTCAGCTATCAGTATGGGAAGGATTTCAAGGTAGATCCGAGGCGAATGCAAATCATAACATTCGAGCATACCAGTGGCTGGGCGTGGGGGGACTTCTTCTTCTTCATTGATAATTACTGGTATCCCGGCTCACAAACTGACTATGACGGTCATCACGGAATTTATTCTGAATACTCTCCCCGGTTCTCTCTATCCAAAATGACGGGCAACTCATTTAGTTGGGGTATTGTGAAGGATGTCTTAATTGCGACGACGATTGAATGGGATAATAATCGAAGCAAAGGTCGCGATGATCAAGTTAACTATCTTATAGGGCCAGGCTTCGACTTATCTATCCCTGGGTTTGATTATTTCATGCTGAACTTCTACTACCGGAAGCCGGAAGGCGGGGAGGGGATGGGTGGTTGGCAGGTCACACCCGTTTGGTCGTATACGATACCTGTAGGAAGAAGCGATATTTTAGTCGATGGTTATATCGACTGGGTGATAGGTGATAAGTACGGGCTAAAGCACAACTTTCACTTCAATCCTCAAGTCAAATACGATATCGGGAAGTTGCTGTGGGGGGCGCCGAAGAAGCTCTATGTCGGAGTGGAGTATGACTACTGGTCTAACAAGTATGGGATAGAGAACACGGCGCAGTATAAAACTGACCAGAGCGTCACCAGCGCAATGATCAAGTATCACTTTTAATGTGCTTATGCGGGGGCGTAGCCCCCGCATTAGATCTGAAGTGCAAACTTAAGATTTACGTCAGGCGAGCGCGCGGCGTCGAACTTATACCCTTTGATCACTAGGTTATAATGGGATGCCAGTAGTTCTTTAGCCGCAACAGCATCTTTACGCTCTAAACAGCCAACAAGCTCGGCATGCTCATTACGCAGTTTGCAGTAGTCAAAACCTACACGGTATAGAGCATTGATCAATGCTTCCCGCCGGCGCAGCTGCGCATGAATCTGATCGATTGTGTTATTACCCAGAAAGGAAATCAGCAACGAGTGAAATCCTCGGCCTAGCTTGTCTCCTTCATCAGCAAGCCCGCATTGGTGCGCGGTGTGCTCTTTATGCGTATGGACACGCAGCTCGTCGAGCTGCTGACTTGTAATGCATTGGATGAGCTGATCGATGACACCACTCTCTAGCACAAGCAGCATTTGATAAAGCTCAAAGGCATCATCGAAGGTTGGGCACCAAACGCTGGTCGAGCGCTTAGGCGAAATTTCGACAAGCTTGTCCTGGGATAGGCGGATCAACGCTTGGCGCACAACGGTGCGGCTTACGTTAAAAAGCTCAGCGATCTCACGCTCGTTCAGCTTTGTCCCTGGGGGCAGTCGGCGGTGATAAATGGCGTCTGAAATAGCGGCGACAATTGTCTGGGTCAGCATGATCTACCTTAGCCCTCTCGTTCGTTGGGCGTGCACGGGTTGCGAACATAGCACCAAAATGTAACACGACACCAACTGTGTCACCGTTTGAAACACGCGCCGTACACAAAAATTGAACGCATTGTATACAGATTCGTGAGTTATTCTGACCCTTAGGTCAGAAAAATGCATTATTAAACAATAGGATAACAGAGTAAGCACACCTCCGATGGATCGATCTGGCACGGGATCTGCTCTGTTTTTGGCTCAACCACGTACCTGCAAGCGGATACAAAAAAACTATCCGTCGTAAAAAACCGGCTAAACTGGTATACCAGATAGGCGATCTGGGAAGCCTGACAGGTTTTTTGGCACACAAAAATAACATTGGCAATCGCTAGCCCTGAGGACTCCACACGTGAACCAACAACTCAAGCCTCTCTTGGACGACAAAACCTACCTCCGTCACTTCTGGCATCCCGTATGCACCCTGAACGAGTTCGAGCGTGCTAACCCTAGCGGGCATGGCCCTATGGGCGTTACCTTGCTAGGAGAACGGTTGGTGATCGCCAGGCTGAACTCGAATATTGTTGCTGCGGCTGACCGATGTGCACATAGATCGGCCCAGCTATCTATAGGGCGAGTCTGTAGCCATGCTGGGACAGATTATTTGGAGTGCCCTTATCACGGCTGGCGTTATGATCAAGAGGGCGCTTGTAAGCTCATTCCTGCTTGCCCAGATAAGAGTATTTCTCCTCGTGCCAAAATATCTTCCTACGATTGTGAAGTAAGATACGGCATTGTCTGGGTTCGACTAGACAATAGCTTTGACTGTACTCAGATTCCCTATCTGAGTGACTACGAAAACCCTGATATGCAAGTGATAGTTGCAGATTCGTACATTTGGAATACTGTTGCTGAGCGACGTTGGGAGAACTTTACTGACTTTTCCCATTTTGCGTTTGTTCATCCAGGTACTCTGTACGATCCATTTTTCGCTAGTCATCCTACGGTATATGTAAACCGAGTTGGTGGGGAAATGCAGTTCAATCTCGCGCCACCGCGAGAAATGAAAGGTATACCCCCTGAAGCGCCTATGGGGGATTTCACCTACCGCTGCACCATGCCTTATTCCGTAAACCTCGAAATCAAATTGTGGAAAGATGACTCGCGTTTCATCTTGTGGACTACCGCCAGCCCGGTTGATGCCACAACCTGCCGCAATTTCATGATCATAGTTCGCGAGAAAGACAATCAGCCAGATCACATGCACCTGGCTTTCCAGAAGCGGGTGCTGGATGAGGATCAGCCGGTAATTGAGTCTCAATGGCCTCTGGAGATTCAAACGTCTGAGGTCTCTGTGGCTACTGATAAGGTTTCTATCCAGTTCCGCAAATGGCATAAGGAATTGTCTGTTGCTGCAGTTGAAGGGCGTGAAGCGTTTCGCAGCTCGGTTTTGACAACGGTTATTGAAGAAGAGCAGTAATACAAAGTATTACGTGTCGCGCCGATGGTGCGACACTTTCCTCGTGCATAGGCAGAAGCCAGAACGCGAGACATTATAATTATTAGCTTGGGTGATGCTCATGCAATCTCTTGCCCTGCGGAAAAAAACAAACGTTTATAAGGTCATGTTCATGGGGTGGCAACATGTGCTTGTGATGTATGCAGGTGCTGTCGCTGTACCGCTGATTTTGGGCGCGGCACTTAAGTTGCCTAAAGACCAAGTGGCCTTCTTGATTAATGCTGATCTATTCGCGTGCGGTATTGCAACGCTGATTCAGTGCATCGGGTTCGGGAATGTTGGCATCCGACTACCTGTAATGATGGGTGTTACCTTTACAGCTATCGGGCCCTTGGTTGCAATTGGTACCGATCCCCAGGCAGGTCTGCTGCAAATCTTTGGGGCGACCATAGCTGCCGGTCTATTTGGGTTCCTGGTAGCACCCTTTATTGGAAAATTAATCCGATTTTTTCCACCTGTTGTGACAGGAACGGAGATCTTAGCTGTAGGTTTGTCGCTGATGGTGGTAGCGGCCAGTTGGTCTGCGGGTGGATATGGGAATCCAGATTTCGGAAATCCTTTATATTTGTCGATAGCTGCTGCAGTCTTAGTAGCAATTTTAATCATTGTTAGATTCGCTAGAGGGTTCTTATCCAACATTTCGATTCTGCTTGGTATGATGTTCGGCTTTCTTTTGGCCTTAAGTGCTGGACAGATCGATTTTAGCGACGTAAGTCGGGCTCCATGGTTCGGGATCGTTGTGCCTTTTCACTTCGGTGTCCCGCAGTTTAGCCTGTGGCCTATTGTTGCAATGTGCATCGTTATGTTGGTCACATTTATCGAATCTACCGGCATGTTCCTGGCGCTAGGAGAGGTCGTCGATAAGCCGGTAGGGGAAAAGGAACTCGTTAGGGGCTTCAGAGCAGATGGTGTTGGTACAATGCTGGGGGGTGTATTTAATACATTTCCCTATACCTCATATGCTCAGAACATTGGCTTAATCAGTATAACTGGCGTGAAAAGCAGGTGGGTGTGTGCCCTGGCTGGATTCTTTTTAGTGCTTCTGGCGCTGTTTCCTAAGGTTGCGATGATAATTGCGTCCATTCCGCCGTACGTGCTCGGGGGTGCAGGTTTAGTAATGTTTGGCATGGTAGCTGCGAGCGGTATAAAGGTTCTTTCGCGGGTTAGCTTCGCTGATAATAAAAACCTATATGTTGTAGCAATCAGTGTGGCGATAGGAATGATTCCTGTGGTTTCGCCCCAGTTCTTTGCCAAGCTGCCTAAAGATATGGCTCCAATTCTTGAAAGCCCAGTGCTCCTGACAGCCATCTGCGCTGTTGTTTTGAATGTCTTCTTCAATGGTTTCGGTAGTGCGGAGGAGACAAAGAACTCACTGTTAACTGCTGCGAAAGAAGCTGAAGTCTGATTTCACACCAACCCTAAGAGAGAAGAATAATGAAAAAGATGTTCTTGCTTGGCTGTGCAGGTCGTGGGGTTCAACCTTCGTCCATTCATAAGCCTGTATCTGACAAAGAGCTTCCCATCATGGAGCAGTTCCGGCTCCAGAAGGAGTCGGGGCTCTGGGACTTCGTAGATCGGATTCCAGTGGGTACTTCTGAATTAGACGAGTATATTAAAGCAAGCCAGACTTACTCGCTGCCAGTCTATAGCGGGAGCTGGACGTATACCTTGGGTGCAGATGAACAACGAATCCGCGAGAATATTGATCAGACGATCGCAGTTGGAGCGAAATATCATAATTTGATGGTCTGGGCGAAACACGCCGATGGGCATTATATTACTGATGAAGAGGTTGCGATCTCTTATCTGAATGCGTATGAATACGCTGAAAAAAGAGGAGTAATTATTACTTTTGAGAATCATGTCGATATGTGGTCGGAAGACCCGCGGCGAGTTGCAAAAGTTGCGGATATGGTCGAACGTCATGGAATACCATTCAATATCTGTATGGATTATAGCCATTGCATTTTTAAGGTTGAGAATGAGGTGGAGATCGCCGTTGCCCAGTTACGCGGTGATCAGGAAGGCACCCGTAGACTTGATCCATTTAATGACGACAGCTACGCGGACGAATGGCTTGCTCGTAATACTGTGCATTGGGCCCAAGTGCGGCCAGCAGCGCCCAATGGGCCACGTAACTGGTGGGCAGGTGAAACTGGCCCATGGGATGGCCTAGGCTATGATCGACCAGGTCGCTCAATCCAATACCCGTTCAGCAATCCAAAATCAGGCGAATGGCACACAGATTTTTGGCACGCTCATAAACTTGCTCCAACCAAAGAGTTGATTCGGAAAGTCATAGATAGCTATATTGCCGAGGAAAACTCTAGTCTCCGTTTGATGACTATCGACAATATTAACCTTGCGGCTTACGGCACTGGCTGGAAGTACGATATGTATGCTGACAGCTGCTTGGTCGCTCAGTTTGTTCGAGAGCTCTATGCGGAGCGCATGGCTATCCACCTTGCCAAAAACGAACAGGGTAACGATTTCGTAAACCAATATCGGAATCAGGTTTGATCACCCCCTTGTATTTTGCCAAGGGCCAAGTCATCACTGTTTAGTCTACTTGCTCGGGAATTGTAGAGATCCTGGATCTCGTTTCCAGTCAATTCTCGAGCTATAACCTGGTATACCAGATGAGCAATGTGAAAAACCAAAGGTGCCAAAATGTCTTCCGATGAAGTAATCTTTAATGATTGGCATCCAGTCGCTGCTTTGGATGATGTGGCTCTGGAAAAGCGCTACCGTTGCCGATTGCTCGGGCGAACTGTCAGCTACGTAAAAAGCGTTGAGGGTGTGAACGCCTTATGGGAGCAAAGTGCAGAATCCGTGTCCCGCATCCACGCCAGGGAAATTTATGGAGTTCTCTGGTTGTCATTTGCCGAGCAGCCCACGGAAATGTTTGACATTCCGGAATTCAACGAGGCGGATCGCCGTATTGTCAGTGCGGGTTCTGTACGTGTCAATGTGTCCGGTCTGCGTGCCATCGAGAATTTTCTGGATATGGCGCACTTCCCATTTGTGCATACCGATATTCTGGGAGCTGAGCCGTTGACCGAGGTTGAACCTTACAAGGTTCACCACGATGAAGAGAGAGATGAGATATTCGCGACAGAATGTCGATTTCCTCAGCCCAAGGGTTCTGCTACAGCGGTAGAGCCTATTGATATGCAGTACATTTACAGAGTTACTCGGCCATATTCAGCAATTCTTTATAAAACTTGTCCCCCACAGCCGGATCGTTGGGATGCTTTGGGGCTCTTTATCCAGCCTGTCGATGAAGATTGGTGCATAGCTCACACCATCATGTGTTACGTCGATGAGGTTAACTCGGATCAGCAGCTTCGACATTTCCAACAAACGATCTTTGGCCAAGACCTGATGATCCTGATTAACCAGGTACCCAAGCGTCTCCCTTTGGCTGCTAGTCGGGAAAGTCCAGTTCGCGCTGACGTTTTAGCGACCGCTTATCGTCGATGGATGCGTGAGAAAGGCGTGCAGTACGGAACCCTGCGGGACTGAATAACAAGAATCAATAAAGAGGTAAGCGCCGTGAATAAAATTGACTTGAACCAGTGGTTCCCCATCGCTACTCCTGAAGATCTACCCATGCGTCACGTGTATCATGCGACGCTCATGGGACAAGAGATGGCGGTTTGGCGAGACGACAACGGAAATATCAACGTTTGGGAAAACCGTTGTCCTCACCGGGGCCTTCGACTGACTTTGGGAGCAAATACTGGCACCGAAGTCCGCTGCCAGTATCACGGTTGGACTTATGAAACTGGCACAGGTGGGTGTACATTTGTTCCAGCTCATCGAGATGCCACTGAGCCAAGCAAAGCTCGTGTGAATACATTTCCTGCGCGCGAGAAGCATGGGCTGGTTTGGACGTCATTAGGCCAGCCTGAGGGAGAGCCAATCTCCATCCTCGATGATGCGCAATTGGTCAATGCTGTAAAAACTAATCTTCACACTACCGTTATTGGCACCGACAGTGATTATCTGATCAGTGTCTTGCGAGCTAACTTGTCAGCATTCGTTGATGTTTTTGGTGTGACTGATGTCGATGATTTGCATCTCAAAACCATGCATCACGACCGAGCGATAATCGTCACGAAGGTTGGCGCGCTTGCAATCCACCTCTATCTGCAACGGGCAACCGTCACCAAGACTCTCGTTCATGCTCAAGCATTAACACCAGGTCGTTCAGGTTATGAGCTCCAGAAGAGTTTCGCATTCGCTATGAGCGCGATCCGTCGACTATCAGAGGCGGCGACTTCGGATTTGATTCACATCAATGATATTAGTGATCAGACTGTCGACAACGTTGAGTTAGTGACAGAAAATCTTACTAAAGCACCACCTGCCGAATATATTTGCGAAGTTGTAACCCGATCGCAGGAAACGAGTGACATCTGCTCGTATTGGCTCAAGCCTATTGGGCATCCGTTACCCACGTTCACTGCTGGTATGCACATCAGCATCACCACGCCTGAAGGATGTATCCGGCAGTACTCATTGGTGAATGCACCTTGGGAGCAAGAATCTTTCATCATTGGCATTAAAAAAGAACTACAGTCGCGTGGTGGTTCGAAGTCGATGCATGAACAGGTAAAGGTCGGTACCCAGTTGAAAGTAACGCTGCCTCGTAATGGCTTCCCTTTCGTAGAGACGGGTAAGCGTCCTATCCTTGTGGCGGGCGGCATTGGTATTACTCCAATCCTCTGTATGGCTCAAGCGCTCGATGAGCAAGGTACGCCATTTGAGATCCATTATTTCGCCCGAGGTGAAGAGTACGTACCTTTCCTGGAACGACTGAACGCATTGGGCGAGAATTTGAACCTGCACTTTGGTCTTGGGCCTGAGGAGACCAAAGAAAAACTTGCTGATATCATGTGGGAGCATGAGCCTCAAAGCATTGATATCTACACTTGTGGCCCGCAACCTATGATAGAAACTGTGTCGTCGGTGGCAATTGCCCATGGCGTAAGTGAAGAATCAATTAGATTCGAGTTCTTCAGTAAGAAGAATGACGCTCCTGTTTCAGACGAAGAGTACGAAGTTGAATTGAGTAAGTCTGGTCAAAGTTTCATTGTGCCTGCTGGCTCGACGCTGCTACAGGCGTGCTTGGAAAATAACGTGCAGATTGAGGCTTCTTGCGAGCAGGGTGTCTGCGGCACCTGCATAACTGCGGTTCTTTCTGGCGATCTCGAACACCACGATACCTATCTTTCCAAAAAAGAAAGGGAAAGTGGCAAGTGGATAATGCCGTGTGTTTCGCGCTGCAAATCCAAGAAAATTGTTCTCGACCTGTGAGGCCTCAATCGTGATCACACTCTATGACTATGAGCTTTCCGGAAACTGCTACAAGGTGAGACTTTTTTTGTCGATCCTCAAGCTGGAGTACAAGATTGAACCGGTGGAATTTTATCCTTCCCGTGAGCATAAGTCGGAGAAATTTCTCAAAATTAATCCACTTGGCCAACTTCCCGCGCTTACTGACGGTGATTTAGTCCTGCGTGATGCCCAAGCTATCTTGGTTTATTTAGCTACTCAATATGACAAGACTGGATACTGGTACCCGATCGCGCGCCCTGATCTCATGGCCGAAGTGCAAATGTGGATCGCCTTTGCTGACAGTCTAACCAGCACTATTTCAGCAGCTCGACTTCATGATCTTTTTTTCTTCGAGTTCGATGTTCAGTCCTGTCGCGATCGCGCTCATCAACTGCTCAAAATTTTAGATGAACATCTCTGGTTCCGCGATCTGAAGGGGCTACAGTACATCTGCAGTTCGTTGCATCCGACGATTGCCGATATCGCATGCTTCCCTTATATCGTATTGGCTGATGAGGGGGGGGTATCACTTGAGGACTACCCGGCGATCCGTCGCTGGGTAGATCGTGTCAAGCGTCTTCCAGGGTTCACTGTTATGTCAGGTGTCTTCCCCACCTCGTCAGCATCCGAAAGCTCAGAGAAGCCAGTCAGCGCTTAGCCTAAAGGGTGTTTGAGAATTCTACTCAGACACCCGACTTTACTCTGTAACTACTAATAGGACTACGATGATGAGCATTACCAAGATTTCGTCACAAAGAAGTTTTGATGGTTCGTATAACCGGTTCAAGCATCAATCCCAAGTGCTTGGTTGCGAAATGACCTTCGGTATTTACCTGCCCCCCAATATGGAATCGAGGCCAAGCGTTCCGGTGCTTTATTGGCTTTCCGGCCTGACGTGCACTGACGAGAATTTCATGCAAAAAGCTGGCGCACATCGACTGGCGGCTGAGTTGGGCATGGCTATTGTTGCACCGGATACCAGTCCTCGGGGAGAGCATGTACCCGATGATGTAGATAAGTCTTGGGATTTTGGGCATGGTGCCGGTTTTTACATCAATGCTACTGAAGAGCCTTGGGCAAAAAACTATCAGATGCATGACTATATTGTAGAGGAGCTACCTGCGCTTATCGAAGCCAATTTCCTTGTGTCAGATAAGCGGGGCATCAGCGGACATTCCATGGGCGGTCACGGCGCTCTGATTTGCGCGCTGCGAAATCCTGGTCGTTATCTTTCGGTTTCCGCATTTTCGCCCATAACCAATCCTGTTAAAACGCCCTGGGGGCATAAGGCTTTCAGTCAGATGTTGGGTGACAATATCCAGAAGTGGCGGGAGTGGGATACCTGCGAATTGATGTCAAATGCTCAAGAACGGTTGCCTTTGTTGATAGATCAGGGAGCTGAGGACGAGTTTTTGCATAGCCAGCTCAAACCCGGGTCGTTATCTTCTATAGCGTCGCGTTCTGGCCATGTGGCTAATATTCGTATCCATCATGGCTATGATCATAGTTATTATTTCGTCGCGTCGTTTATTGAGGATCATCTGCGCCATCACGCCAGCGCGTTGGTCGAAGGCTAAACATTAAAGTTCATAATTAATCTCTATATGGAACCTTGCAGCACGGAGGGGTCATGAATAGTGTTGAGTATCAAATATTTTCGGGGGAAGCCTTTAGGAATCTCAGGAGTTCCTCTTTATTGCAGGGTAAGAAATTGCTGGGTAGTGGAAGCTTCAGTCTCGTTTTTGAGGGTAGTGAAGCAGACACCGTATTCCATCTTTCCATAGACAATGCAGGACATGATTTTTCGGTTAAAGCGAAGCAGCACTCAGTAGATGGAGTGGCCAGAATACATAGGGATTTCGGTGCTGTTGCGCTGTATCAAGATGACGCTTTGTATCCTGACTACCTTTGGCTGGCTGAGTTGGAACTATTGCATCCGCTTTCGAGTTCCCCTGCAGCCTTTCGTGAAGTTCAAGATCTACTGCGTATTCTCACTGGCGTTACAGAAGGGGTGATTTACTCTACCTTTAGCGAGAAATGTAAGTTGCTAGCGAGACTCAACCATGTTCCGATTTATCCTCGGACGATGCGATGCACCCAGGCGTTGAGAAAGCTTTTATTTAAGTATGTAACGACAACTTCTTGTGATATTGATATTCGGATATCTAATTTTATGATCCGACCATACACTGGAGAGGTGGTTTTAAATGGCCCCGTAAATTGGCTGTGTGATATCTCACCGGAGCGCCAAGCTCGGTTAGCCCATTCGGAAATTATCCTTGACGGCACTCTTGCTCCGCAGGAATCAGCTCAGATCCTTCCATTTCAGCGTGTCGGGCAAGCCTAAGCCTGAACTTCAAATATAAGAGTGCGCTATGATGTGAGATTGATACGTAGCGCCATCGAGTGTGAGGATATTGCCTTGCGAATTGGTATCCCGAAAGAAACCCTGGCGGGCGAAACGCGCGTTTCTGCAACTGTTGATACGATAAAAAAATATTTGCTCCAGGGGCATCAGGTAATTGTTGAGTCAGGAGCTGGGCTATGTGCTGCAATTCCAGATTCAGCGTACAAGGAATGCGGGGCATCGATAGGCACTATGAGCGATGCATACGGCTGTGAAGTCATACTAAAAGTACATCCGCCAACGGATGAGGAGCAGAGTTTTATAAGTGAGGGAAGCTTACTTGTGGGTATGCTCAATCCTTTCGATGACCTCATGATAGGAAAAATGGCAGTACGCGGCATCACCGCCTTCGCCCTGGAAGCCGCGCCGCGCACCTCGCGGGCGCAGAGCCTTGACGTATTGTCGTCGCAGGCCAACATCGCCGGCTACAAGGCTGTGTTGCTGGCCGCCCATCACTACCCACGCTTCATTCCCATGCTGATGACCGCCGCCGGTACCGTTAAGGCCGCGCGCGTGTTGATCCTGGGTGCAGGCGTTGCCGGCCTGCAGGCGATTGCCACGGCCAAGCGCCTGGGCGCGGTGATCGAGGCGTCCGATGTACGCCCGGCGGTGAAGGAGCAGATCGAGTCGCTCGGCGCCAAGTTCATCGATGTGCCGTACGAGACCGATGAAGAGCGTGAATGCGCCCAAGGCGTAGGCGGCTATGCTCGGCCAATGCCGGCCAGCTGGATGCAGCGCCAGGCCCAAGCCATACATGAGCGGGCCAAACAGGCCGATATCGTCATTACCACCGCTCTGATCCCCGGGCGCAAGGCGCCGACCCTGCTCAGCGCAGAAACCGTGGCACAGATGAAGCCCGGCTCGGTGGTTATCGACCTCGCCGCAGCCCAGGGCGGCAACTGCCCGCTGACGGTCGCCGACCAGGTGGTGCAGGCAAACGGCGTGACCATCGTCGGCCCGACCAACCTGCCGGCCCAGCTGGGCGCCGATGCCTCGGCGCTGTATGCACGCAACCTGTTGGACTTCATGAAGCTGCTGTTCGACAAGGACGGCGCACTGGTCATCAACCTCGAAGACGACATCGTCGCGGCCTGCCTGATGTGCCGCGACGGACAGGTCGTCCGCAAGAACGGCTAAGGAGCACGACAATGGAAGACATGCTGATTTCGCACGGCATCTACAACCTGATCATCTTCGTGCTGGCCATCTATGTGGGTTACCACGTGGTGTGGAATGTCACCCCGGCACTGCACACGCCGCTGATGGCGGTCACCAACGCCATTTCGGCGATCGTCATCGTCGGCGCCATGCTGGCTGCGGCCCTGACCGTGACCACTGCGGGCAAGCTGATGGGCACCCTGGCGGTGGCCCTGGCAGCGGTCAACGTGTTCGGCGGCTTCCTAGTCACACGCCGCATGCTTGAGATGTTCAAAAAGAAAACCAAGAGCGAGGCGCAATAATTAGCATGAGCATGAATCTGGTAACGCTCCTCTACCTCGTCGCCTCGATGTGTTTCATCCAGGCACTCAAAGGCCTGTCGCACCCGACCACTTCGCGGCGCGGCAACCTGTTCGGCATGATCGGCATGGGGCTGGCGATCCTCACAACGATCGGCCTCATCTATAAGCTTGGTACCGAGCTAGCTACCGACGGCATCGGCTACGTGATCGTCGGCCTGCTGGTCGGCGGTACCGCCGGTTCGATGATGGCCAAGCACGTCGAGATGACCAAGATGCCGGAACTGGTCGCCTTCATGCACAGCATGATCGGCCTGGCCGCGGTGTTCATTGCCATCGCCGCCGTACTGGAGCCGCAGTCGATGGGCATCGTCACCGCTATCAGCGATCCGATCCCCACTGGTAATCGCCTTGAGCTGTTCCTTGGCGCGGCGATCGGTGCCATCACCTTCTCCGGTTCCGTGATCGCCTTCGGCAAACTGTCGGGCAAGTACAAGTTCCGCCTGTTCCAAGGCGCACCGGTACAGTTCGCCGGCCAGCACAAGCTGAACCTGATCTTGGGCCTGACCACCATTGCCCTGGGCCTGCTGTTCACCTTCACCGGCCACTACAGCGCTTTCGCCCTAATGCTGGCCTTGGCCTTCGTCATGGGCGTGCTGATCATCATCCCAATTGGCGGCGCTGACATGCCGGTGGTGGTGTCGATGCTTAACAGCTACTCGGGCTGGGCCGCAGCCGGTATCGGCTTCTCGCTGAACAACTCGATGCTGATCATCGCCGGCTCGCTGGTGGGTTCGTCGGGTGCGATCCTCTCGTACATCATGTGCAAGGCCATGAACCGGTCGTTCTTCAACGTCATCCTCGGCGGTTTCGGCGGCGATACCGGTGCCGGCGCGGCGCAAGGCTCGCAAGAGAAGCGCCCGGTGAAGTCCGGATCGGCAGATGACGCGACCTTCCTGCTGAGCAACGCAGACAGCGTGATCATAGTCCCGGGCTACGGCCTGGCAGTAGCTCGCGCCCAGCATGCGCTGAAGGAGTTGACCGAGAAGCTGACTCACAACGGTGTGACCGTTAAGTACGCGATCCACCCGGTGGCGGGGCGTATGCCCGGGCACATGAACGTGCTGCTGGCCGAGGCCGAAGTACCGTACGACCAGGTGTTCGAGATGGAAGACATCAACGCCGAATTCGGCCAGGCCGACGTGGTGCTGGTGCTGGGCGCCAACGACGTGGTCAACCCGGCGGCGAAGAACGATCCGAAATCGCCGATCGCCGGCATGCCGATCCTCGAGGCGTTCAAGGCCAAGACCATCATCGTCAACAAACGCTCGATGGCCAGCGGTTATGCCGGTCTGGACAACGAGTTGTTCCACCTGGACAAGACCATGATGGTGTTCGGTGATGCGAAGAAAGTTATCGAAGACATGGTGAAAGCGGTAGCTTGACTGAAATTGACTATCAAGGGCGCTGGCTAGCGCCCATGATTAGTTTTGTTGCGCAGTCATATTTTGCCAGTGATGCGGATTGGTTTTAGAGCGCTTAGTGCTCTAGCAGAGATAATAAATAGAACAGTGTCTAAGCTGGTAACACTTGACGTAGTGAGGTACTAGTATGTCATCCACTGGCTATCGAGAATTTACGCATTCCGAACCTATGCAGTCCGTCGGTTTTCTCTTGCTTGATAATTTTACTCTGATATCTCTTGCGTCTGCTGTTGAGCCTCTGCGTATGGCGAATCAACTATCTGGTAGGGAATTGTATCGTTGGAGTACCCTTAGTGCCGATGGTGGACAAGTATGGGCCAGTGATGGACTTCAAATTACTCCAGACACTGGCGTTAGCAATGCACCGATGATGGATACGGTGATAGTATGCGGGGGAGTTGGGATACAGCGTACTGTTACGAGAGATCATATCATGTGGCTCCGTTCGCAAACTCGCAGATCCCAGCGTATCGGTGCGGTATGCACGGGTAGCTGGGCTCTAGCGTGTGCAGGGTTGCTGGATGGTTTTGATTGCAGCGTGCATTGGGAATGCTTAGCTGGTATGCAAGAAGCTTTTCCTCATGTTAATTTGAGTACCAAACTTTTTACCCTGGATCGAAATAGAATAACCTGCTCTGGTGGTACTGCACCTCTAGATATGATGTTGCACTTAATAACCCGAGATCATGGTCGTGAGCTTTCCGCTGCGATTTCCGAGATGTTCGTCTATGAGCGGATTCGGAATGAACATGATCATCAACGTGTTCCATTGAAGCATATACTTGGTGCTAATCAGCCTAAGCTGCAAGAAATAGTTGCGTTGATGGAGTCTAATACAGAGGAGCTAATTGATTTAGATGAGTTAGCTGAATATGTATCAGTGTCTCGCCGTCAGCTGGAGCGGATTTTTCAGAAATACTTGGGTTGCTCTCCATCTCGTTACTATCTAAGACTACGATTGATTCGTGCTCGTCAATTGTTGAGGCAAACAAATATATCAATAGTTGAGGTTGCTTCGGTTGTCGGTTTTGTCTCTACACCACACTTTACAAAGTGTTATCGTGAGTGCTTCGGTTATCCTCCACGAAACGAGCGCGTCATCTCTGATAATAAGCGTGTGGGGAAGGTGATAGTGGGTGTGTCTTCCCGGAGAGACGTATATTTGAAGTTAGGTGAAGGTGGCGGTGAGTCAACGCTTGGTAGTGTAAAGTAATAAGCTGAGATATTCGTTGCGTTGATAGGTGTGCTTGCTTCAATATATGCAGGAAATTCAAGGAGCAAAATGAATAACGACTGCTAGAATTGATTTTGCAACTCAGCTTCTCATTGACGCAGGCATTGCTAACGGGATGCGTGTATTAGATACCGGCTGCGATTCGGGTGACGTCGCCTTTCTCCTGAGTGGCATAGTTGGGATGACTGGTGAAGTCGTAGGGATCGACCATGATAAGGATGCGCTTGGTAGGGCGCGCAATCGCTCAAATATTGACCACCTGCGGATTCCCACAATCTTCGAATATGAGCTTCTCGACATGCCCGAATCGCTTGGGTCGTTCGAAGCCGGGTGACATGGCATACTCGGCAAAATGTCGATAGAAACGCTGCTAAACACCAATGGCATCGGCAACTATCAGATTGCCCTTGGCAACGGTGCTCGCGTAGTAACGGTACGCCGTGAGAGGATAGCCGTCGAGAACGCACTCGTTCAATATTCGCAACCATTTGCTGTCCCAGCGCCAAAGCCTCTTGCTCATCACTTTGAAGCTATGTTCCAGTGGACACGAAGATCTATTTGTACGGAGATTACTCGGCGGTTCGAAGCGTACAGGCAAAGAGGGGAGGCGGGTTGCCACCTCCCTCGGTCATTAATGGTTTGCAGCGACTCCAGATGCGAGCGGTGCGTCCCATTCACCGCCTAAGGCCTTAAACAAGGTCACCTGATTTTCGAATTTTTGCAGGCGCAGTGCGATCAGGCTTTGTTGAGCGGTGTACAGCGTTCGCTGTGTGTCGAGCACATCTAGATAGCGCGATATTCCGGTGTCGTAGCGCTGCTGAACCAGGGTAAAGGCGTTTTCTGCTGCTTGAAGTCGAACGGTCTGGGTTTCCAGGCGATCATCAATATTGGCGCGGATAGCTAACGCGTCTTTAACCTCTCTGAACGCTACCTGAATCGTTTTTTGATACTGCGCAACAGCCAACTCTCTATTAGTTTCTGCGACCTTCAGGGAGGCGTCGAGTGCACCTCCGGTGAATATCGGCACGTTGATTTGGGGCATGAACGACCACGATCGGTTGGAGCCCGAGAATAAAGTGCCTAAGGAATCGCTAGCTCTCCCCACGCCAGCTGTAAGGCTGATGCTTGGGAAGTAGGCAGCTCTAGCTGCTCCGATATTCGCATTCGCACCTTTGAGGGAGTGCTCCGCTGCGATTATGTCAGGACGATGCTGCAATAGATCCGATGGTAAGCCCTCATTTATGACGCTGCCCGCCATTATTGATTCTATGTTAGTTGTTGGTAATAGGGATGCCGGCAGAGGATGGCCTAGCAACTGTTCCAGCATGTTCTCATCGGCAGAAATAGCAGTGTGCCAAGCGAGCTCGTCGTCGCGTGCGGTTTCGAGCTCTGCCAGGGCTTGGTGTGTTTCCAGCTGTGAGGAGGAGCCAGTCTGTTCGAGATCCGTTTGAAGTTGGTATCCATCCTGACGACTGCGTACGGTTTCTTGGGCTACCTGCAATTGCTCTAGATCTGCCGCAAGGCGGAGGTACGTATGAATGACCTCTGAGGTTAACGCGAGCTCCGCGCTTCGACGAGCGGCGACAGTTGACAAGTAATCCTGGATAGCCCGGTTTTCAAGACTGCGAATTTTTCCGAAGAAGTCCAGCTCCCATGACGTAATCCCGACCCCGAGTTGGTATACGCGGCTAGTTTCTGCCTCGCCGGTGCTCGAAACAGATGCTGGGGTTCGGCCTGTCGTGCCATTGAAGCCAGCTCCCATCGTAGGTACTAATTCAGAGCGTTGAATGCGGTATTGAGCTCTTGCTCGTTCTACATTTAAAGCGGCAATCACCAGATCTTGGTTGTTGTCGAGCGCAATTTTAACGACGCGGCGAAGCTTCTGATCAGTTATCAAGTCTCTCCACTGAGTTACGGTTGCCATGGATTTTTGGTTTGGCTTATTAAGAGCTCGTTCAATATTCCAGCTGTCACTGATCTTCGCGGATGGCTTTTCGTAATTCGGTGCAAGGGTTCCGTTACAACCGCCCACTATCAAGCTTGAGACCACCAAGCCCAATCGGCAAATCGTATTAACGTTGCTCATTTAGCGTGCTCCTCATCCCGACTAGCCACTCGTTTTTTGTTTTTACTGAAGGCCGTGGAGACGACGACATAAAACAATGGAATGAAGAAAATCGCGAGGAACGTAGCAGTTAACATGCCGCCGATCACACCGGTACCAATAGCATGCTTACTACCTGCGCTTGCTCCGTGCGAGATTGCAAGCGGGATGACGCCCATTGTGAACGCCAACGATGTCATGACTATCGGGCGCAAACGTAGGCGTGATGCTTCGATCGCTGCCTCGCGGATGCTACGACCGCCTTTCTCGTAGAGCTCCTTGGCAAATTCAACGATAAGAATTGCGTTCTTCGCGCAAAGGCCAACTGTAGTGAGGAGCCCGATTTGGAAAAAGGCATCATTTTCGAGTCCTCGAGCTAGCGTGGCAAGCACTGTCCCAATTACGCCTAGTGGTATGACAAGCATCACAGCAAACGGTACTGACCAGCTTTCATACAGTGCTGCCAGACACAAGAATACAGCGATAACCGAGAGTACATAGAGAGCGACAGACTGAGAGCCTGATAGGCGCTCTTCGTATGACAAACCTGTCCATTCGATACTGAAGCTCTTAGGGAGCGTCGCTGCTACTTCTTCGATAGCTTTCATCGCCTCACCTGAGCTGTAACCAGGGGCAGGTTGGCCCATCATTTCGATAGCGGGTGCCCCATTGTACCTTTCAAGCTTAGGTGATCCATAAGTCCAGTAGCCTTTCGCAAAAGAGGCAAACGAGACCATCTCCCCGGCCTTGTTTCGAACGTACCATTTGGCAAAGTCGTCAGGAGTGATTCGTGACGTCGGTACCCCCTGAACATATACGCGTTTAACGCGTTCACGGTCGATGAAATCGTTGACGTAGGACGAACCCCACGCGGCACTCATGGTGGTGTTTACATCCGCGAGCGTAACTCCGAAAGCCCTGGCTTTTTGGTCGTCAATGGTTATCTGATACTGAGGCTCATCTCCTTTACCATTTGGCCTTACTAGTGCGAGTTCAGGCCGCTTTGAGGCCGCCTCCAATAGCGTTGCCCTGGCCTTCATCAAATGTTCATGGCCTTGCCCGCTGAAGTCTTGCAGAAAGAAGTTGAAACCGGTTGCATTGCCCAGCTCCATGATCGCGGGAGGCATGAATGCTAATGCAACGGCTGATTTCATTTGACTAAAGCGAGCCATTGAGCGCGCCTGGAGTTCGGCTGCGGTGGTTTTTCGTTGATCCCAAGGCTTGAGCATGACAAACGCCATACCTGAGTTTTGCCCACGCCCAGCGAAATTCCAGCCATTTACGGCAAACACTGAATCAACAGTTTCGCCTTCTTCATTCAGAAGATAAGATGTTACCTCCTTCAGCGCGGCGTCTGTCTGATCTGCCGTACTGTTTGCTGGTAGCTCTACCTGAGCCAAGATGAAACCTTGGTCTTCATCCGGCAAAAACGAGGTAGGCAGTAGCGGGAACAGCAAGCCTAGGCCGGCAACGATTAGGATGAATGCGCTTAGTGACCGTTTTGGGCTTTTAAGGACACCAGAAATACCGCGCTCGTACTTGTTGGCACTCTCTTCGAACATCCGGTTGAACCAATCGAAGAACCCTTTTTTCTCGTGATGTCCATGAGCAGGTTTCAATAGAGTTGCGCAAAGTGTCGGCGTGAATATCAACGCAACGAATACGGATAGGGCCATTGCAGTGACGATAGTGAGGGAGAACTGTCGGTAAATCACCCCAGTTGATCCGCCAAAGAACGCCATCGGAATAAATACTGCTGACAATACTAATCCGATGCCCACCAATGCCCCTGAAATCTGCTCCATCGATTTGCGGGTAGCTTCTAATGGTGAAAGGCCTTCTTCCTCCATAATGCGCTCTACGTTCTCAACAACCACAATTGCGTCGTCGACTAGTAGGCCAATCGCTAATACCAGACCAAACATGGTCAAGATGTTAATCGTGAACCCAAATGCTGCCATGACACCAAATGTGCCAAGAAGTACGACAGGCACTGCCAGTGTAGGAATTATCGTGGCGCGAATATTTTGAAGGAAGAGATACATGATCAAAAATACGAGCACGATCGCTTCAATCAAGGTATGCACGACACCCTTGATAGATTCGCTGACAACGGGAGCTGTATCATAGGGGTAGACGACTTTAACGCCGGCAGGGAGCGTAGGTGCGATCCGATCTAGGGTTTTTTTGACAGCAGCTACGGCGTCGAGCGTGTTACCCCCAGCTGCTAGTCTAAGGGCAATGCCTGCAGTAGGTTTGCCATTCGACATGGCGCTAATGGAGAAGTCATCAGCACCCAGGGCCACTTCGCCGACGTCTGCTAATGTTACCTGCGAGCCATCTGCATTCACCTTCAAAAGAATTTGTTTGAATTCTTCGGGAGTGCGCAGCAAGGATTTTCCAATGACCGTGGCGTTCAGCTGTACTTTACCCGCTAGTGGGCGGCTACCCAGTTGGCCTGAGGAAATTTGAACGTTTTGCTCTTGAATAGCCGCAATCACGTCGCCAGGCATCAAGTTATAGTTGTTGAGCTTAATAGGGTCGAGCCAAACGCGCATTGCGTTCTGAGCGCCCAGCACCATGAAGTCCCCAACCCCGGGCGTACGAGTCAGAGGATCTTGGAGTTGAGATACTACCAGATCACCAAGCGCGTAATTATCAAGGCGACCATCCTCGGACACCAAGGCTGCTACCATCATGAAGTTAAGCTTATACTTAACTACGCGCAAACCGATTTGCTGTACTGATGTTGGTAGCATCGGTGTAGCTAGCGCGAGCTTATTCTGTACTTGTACTTGAGCGGTATCCGGATTCACATTTTGCTCAAATGTGATTACGATAGTCGCGCTGCCGTCCGTGTTGCTCTCCGAACGGATGTAGCGCAGCCCATCTAAGCCATTTAATTGCTGTTCAATGACTTGGGTAACAGTATCCTGAACGGTTTGTGCAGATGCTCCAGGGTAACTGGCAATAATCCCGATGGCAGGAGGGGCTACATCAGGATATTGATTGACGGGAAGCTTAAGAAGCGATAGCCCGCCGGCTAACATTACTACGATTGCAATGACCCAGGCGAAAACTGGGCGATCAATAAAAAACTTTGACATGTAGTCCGCCGTTATTCACCGTGTTGGGTGGTTGCCAGTTTACTATCAAGGGCAGTATTCGAAACTTTCACTTTGATGCCGGGCTGAACGTGCTGGATCCCGTCGACCACCACTCTGGCGCCAGGGACTAGCCCACTAGATACAAGCCATTGTCCGTCAATCGACCTTTCAGTCTTGATGCCGCTTAATTTCACAGTGTCGTCAGAGTTGAGTTCATATATTGAAGCCATGCCTTGGCTATCACGGGATACTGCTCGCTGCGGCACGAGTACTGCGTTTTCACGAGTACCCTCTTCAAGCTCGGCACGTACAAACATCCCAGGCAGCAGCGTTCCCTTTGGGTTTGGAAAAATAGCGCGTAATGTGACCGAGCCCGTACTTTCGTTGACGCTGACCTCTGAAAATTGGAGTTTTCCTGTATATTCGTACTTGCGACCATTTTCCAATACGAGATGGATATTGGCTCGGTCTTCATCATCTGTTTTGAGAAGGCCGTCAGCAATGTCTTGCTTCAGTTGTAGAAGCGAAATCGATGGTTGAACGATGTCCACATAGATGGGGTCGAGCTGCTGAACGGTCGCAAGCGCAGCTGACTGATTGGCAGTAACAAGCGCTCCTTTAGTGACGGTTGATCGACCGATACGCCCAGAGATCGGGGCAGTAATGTCTGTGTACCCCAAATCGATTCGCGCGCTCTCCAAAGCTGCTTGCGCTTGAAGGAACTGCGATCGCGCATCGTCATATTCCTGTTGGCTGATAGCTCGAGACTTCACCAATGTCTCATAGCGTCTCAACAGCGCTTTGGCAGATTCAAAGCTTGCCTGAGCTCGCAGCATCGCTGCGCGGTATGGAGCGGGATCAATTTTGTACAGCAGTTGACCTTGCTTTACTTCAGCGCCTTCTTGGAACGCTCGATTCATCAGAACGCCACCAACCTGAGGACGGATTTCCGCAACAACGTTGGCGCGTGTCCGACCAGGTAGAGTCGTCGAGAGCTGGACTGGTCTTGCTTGGATGGTTATCGCATTGACCTCCGGCTCTGGTTGTCTAGCCGCTACGCTTTCGCCCTCACGACAAGCGGAGAGCATTACGCACGCTGCGATGCCGGTAATGCCGATGACCAGCGGTTTGTCGAATCTCATTTTATGTATCACCAGTCTAGGTGGCTTGACCCACCTATAATTTGTCCCTACACCCCGCTGCCTTTGATGGCAGCTTCGAGCGCACTCATAGGAGGAGAGCGGTTTTCAAAAAATCTAGGTCGCCCGACCCACCTATTTTTAGTGTACACTGATCTGGTTGGTAGGAGGCAAGCTCAGAATCCGCTTGCAGGTCAATGACTGTTGGAGAGCTCAATGGTTGGTAAGAAATCCGGCGATTCCGCAGTGGCGTTGCGCCGTAAAGAGCAGGTGCTGGCCGCGGCGGCAGAGTGCGTGCGCCGAGAGGGTTTTCATCGGACGAGCATGTCCCAAATTTCAGCTGCGGCGGGCATGAGCTCTGGTCACATCCATCATTTTTTTGGAGGGAAGGAGGGCATTATCGAGGGGGTCGTTGCCCGAGAGCATAGTGAGCTCGGTGATTTCGTCGATGAGGTGCGTGTAGCAAGTGATGGGAATGACCCGATCACGGCCCTGGTCAACCTTGTGCCGAAGTGCGCTGAGCGCTACTTGGATAGTAGCAATGCAGCACTGGCGATTGAGATCCTCGCAGAATCTACTCGCAACCCCAAGGTTGCGTCGCTCCTCAAAGAGAACGATGTGAGCGTGAGTGCGTCTTTCAATGAACTATTTGGTGGTAGTTCCGCCGAGGTAAAATCTAGCTGCGAAATCGTTGCCGCACTTTTCGAGGGGCTATCAGCCCGAGCGCTTCGAAATCCTGAGTCGAAGAAGCGGATCGACATGTCCATGCTGCAGCGAGCGGTTGAGCAAATCATGAGGGTTAGCTGAATTTGCGGCATGCCGTGACTTGATTGCGGTTTAGGGAGGGGTGCGGCTCGGCTCACTCCGCCGTTCCTTGGTACCACACCCCTTCGGTTCAATCAGTGCTGGTGCGCTTCTCCAACGAACGTGAGGGTAGCAGACAGGCTCGTTTGTGAGACCTGATTTTCGCCCTCATTCGGTAGTTTGGCTTGTGCTGCTATCACATTAAGGCCGGCATTGCGAACAGTGACAGTCGCTCGGCCTCTTGCATCCGTTTTTACTGGTGTAGCATCTGGCATGCCTCGATAGTCATCAAACAGTGCTAAGTCTGCAATTGGCTTTCCATCAATGGTTACTTCCACGGGAAGGCTATGTCCTACGCCCACCTCGGTTGGGTCTCGCAAGGGGCGAATGACCATCCTCAGACGCAGGTTGGCAGGGATATCGGCATCCGGCTGCAAAATTGCCAAGCTGTATTTGAAGCTGTGCGAGGTGCTGATCGCACCTGGAACCTCTGCCCTAGAGGCGTCAACGGACTTACCGTCTTTTGTTTGACTCCAGACGCCGTTGTCCAACGTGACTGTTAAAACCGCGGGCTTACTGAGGGGGGACAAGCGCGCGTGATCGCTTTCGCGCTGTACAGTAACGGGGATAGTTTTGCCCTTCAGATCATACGCCCAGACTTCTTTGATTTTTTCCGCCGCGTACGGGTCATCTTCAGCACCATGGCCGTAAATCACTTCTAGCTGGCCGTAGCGTTTTTCAGTCCAGATGCCGTGGGCTTCGACTGCCTGGATGCTGAGCAAACTGATGGCGGTTGCGAGGGATAGGGGGAGTCTCATGGAGCTACCTTGTCGTGGTTGGGGAAGGCGTTCTACCTATGAGCGACATCACGCCCCTAAGAAATCAGCCGCTTAGCTTGAAGCATGGATTCGATGGTGCTGCACACTGCAATGCTGTATGGTTAAAGATACACTATAACATAACATTTGGATGTCATTATGTATCGTTCCAGACGCCCCGCTTGGGCTTGGGCTTTTACCGGTGCCGCGTTGAGCACAGGTTTAGGCGTTTCCGAACCGATTTCGGCTGAAGAATTGGAAGCTGCAAGCGGGATCACAGAGCTCGAGGCGATCCAGGTTACTGGTGAGGGAGGAAACAGAAAGCCCATCGAGCCACTATCGCGCGGGAAGGTGAGCAATGCTGTTGAGAGTCTGCCTGCGGGTGTGACTTCAATCACGCAGGAGGACATACAAACGCTTAACGTTGACCGAGATATTTCCAATATTTACCGGCGTGTACCCGGAGTAGTGGCCAACAACATCGATCAGGGCGATACCGGTAATGGATTTCGCATGCGAGGCTTTGCTACCAATGGTACGCACGGTGCCGACGTCGCCGTTTACGTTGATGGTATACCTCAGAACATTCCGTCCAGCCAAGGCGGAGCAGGTCATGGCCCCGTATTTCTGGAATGGTTGACTCCCCAAATGATCAGGAGCGCTAATGTCATTAAAGGGCCGGTGTCTGCTCTGTATGGTGATCAGAATCGGGCTGGAGCGGTGGAAATCGAGACACTGGATGGTGGCAGCGTGGCTTCCAGTATCGGTTTGGACGTTGCCAGTTTCGATGGGCGTCGTACTAACCTGGTGTTGGGCGGTGAATATGAGGGCTTAGAATCGCTGTTCATCGTCGACATTTACAAAACTAACGGATACCGCAAGGCCGCTGAAACCAATCGAGACAATTACTTCTGGAAGTTGAGTAAGGTTATCGACGACGTTAAATATTCTGCGCGCTTCAGTCATTACGAATCGGACTTCAAAAATGACGGTTATCTCAACTTGCCCGCGCTTCGAGCAGGTACGATTGGTCGCCGAGATACCGATAATCTGTACGGCTTCGGCAACGCTAATAGGAATACCTACGTATTCAATCGTGCTCCGGCTTATGACGAAGCGGGCCTGTACTACACAGCGTATTACGAGGATTTTAGACGGGTTCGAGCAATTTCTAATGGCACCAATACTCATAATTACGGAAAAGATGATCGCGATATATATGGGGGTCGACTAGCCTATAACTTCGTTGCGAATGAATCGGCATCATTGATGGTAGGAGCCGATGTCCGGCGCGACAAAGGAATTGCGTTTCGCCAGCAGTATAGAAACTTTGAGCCTACACCAAATTTCTATTACGACTTCGATATGGATCTCATCACATATGGGGTGTTTGCACAAGGTCAATACAAGCCGACCGATTCAGTTAAGTTGATGGCAGGGGTTCGGTATGATCGGTTCGACTATGATATCGAAAATCTGAAATTCCGTGATGCTGACACGGGTTATAATAGTTCTGTTACGACACCTAAGTTTGGCTTGGCTTGGACACCCATTCGAGAACTGGAAATCTTTACGAATGTAGCTCAAGGGTTCCGCTCACCTGCGGCTGAGTATATTAGCTCTGGCAGCAGCAGTGCCTTAGCGCCTAGTGAAACTGGAGGCCAAGTCAATAGCAGTGTTCGGCCAAGCAAGGTAAAGTCCTACGATATTGGATTCACAGTACGTCCTTCTGACCGTTTATCGAGCACCACAGAGTTCTACTACATCGAGAACGACAATGAAACTGTTCAGACCTCAGCAGGTGTTTACGAGCAGGTCGGCAGTACTACCCGCAGGGGGGCAGAAACTAGCTTCAATTACCAAGCAACATCGACAGTCAGTGCGTATGCCAGTTACGGGCGCATAATTGACGCGAAGATTAATAATCCTTCGCCGGGTACCGGTGCACTCCTTTCAGTCCCAGAGCACACCTACAAGGCAGGGGTTCAGTACCGCAATAGATTCATGGCGGGTCAAGTCACTCTTAACGCTGACGTTTATCACCTGGATGGCATTCCCTACTACATAGGGACTGAAAAAAATGAGATGCCGCCTTATACCCGTTACGATCTAAGGGCCAGCTACGACTATAGCGATTACCAGTTTAGCGTATATGGTACCTTCCAACCGCATCGCTACGGGACTGAAGTTGCCTATGGTACGAGCGGTGGACTTGTGATTGTACCGCAGCCCTCTACAACGCTTGGTGCTTCGATCAGGTACTTTTTCTGATTTCTCCAGGATCAAAGGTGGTGTCGGGAGCGCAGGGTTGAGTATCGCCTCTGCCCATAGCGACGGTGGAATTCATCATTTGGGGGCTGCAAATTCGTGATGGGAGTAGAATAGGCGGCGTCTCAGTCGGGAGAGCTCTGGGCTGTACATCCCTAACGTAACAACATGTTTTGTCTAATGGCTTAGAACGCTTCGTTAGCTATTTAGCTGTCTAAACTTGAAAAGGGGGCTTCCAGTTGGATGTCCCTGCAAGGCAGGACTAAAAGGTGCGCGCGTCAGTTATGCCGAACCGGGCGTTGCCTGCAGAGCGAGAGAAAAAGTATTCAGCACGGTTATCACGATGCTTACGCTTTAGGAGGTTATGGATGACAATTTTTACTCTGAATTACCGCCTGAATGATGAGCCTAAGGGCTATCAGGTGGTTCTCGAAGAAAAATTTCTTAGTGATCACGAGGCAGCAATTCATCTAATTGAGTTGCATTATGGTGATAGCGAAAGCTGGATAGTGATGCCTGATGCATCGCCAGAAGATATTCTCGCCCAGGCGGAGCTGCTTGGGCTGTGGGAGATCAATATTACTCTTGAGGCATGAAACTCTCCCTCTCTCGATGAGAGTGCGGGAAATTTCCCTGAGGAATTAGAGTTCAGTCGTGTGATCAGTACTCTCCATCAAGATTTAAAGTGGCTTAGGACGAATTGACTAACGCTGATTTATTAGGAGGTCAGTAGGCGTGTGTGAAGGCGCAGCTCAGTGGCTGAACTGCGCTTTTTTGTAAAGCGGAAAACTACAATCAAACGTCGCAGGTATTTAATGGAAGTCGGGACGCGATGCGGTTATGTACCTCTTCAACAATGTGATCAGACGAAAGCTCATCCGGCGAACTAGCTTCTTTTCGTAACCATTCAATTGCGGACTTTAAGTCCATCACGCCAAGGTCGTTGCCGTCTCTGGTGCGCACTGCGATGGTTCCTTGCTCCTGCTCCTTGGTGCCTGCGACAAGGAGGAATGGAATCCGTTGAAGTGTCTTCTCTCGGATTTTGTAGCCGATTTTCTCATTGCGGGTGTCAGTTTCAACCCGCAGGCCCTTGCAGCGCAGCAGTGTGGCGACATCTCGAACATAGTCGGCATGCTGTTGCGAAATAGAGCAAACGACCACTTGGATGGGTGAAAGCCAAGTTGGAAGCTTGCCAGAGTGATGCTCTAGCATGATGCCCGTGAAACGCTCCAGAGAGCCGAAGAGGGCGCGGTGCAGCATGACTGGTCGCTTGCGAAGGCCATCTTCGTCGACGTACTCGATACCGAATCGTTCAGGAAGGTTCATGTCGACCTGAAGTGTGCCGCACTGCCAGTCGCGGCCAATAGCGTCGCGCAGCACGAACTCAAGCTTGGGCCCGTAGAACGCCCCCTCACCTGGATTGACTTGGTACTCGAGGTTCATTTCTTCGAGGGAGTGGATAAGCGCTCCTTCGAGTTGATCCCAGGTTGCGTCACTGCCGATTCGGTTGGCGGGTCGAGTGGACAGCTTGATGCGCACGTCCTCGAAGCCAAACTGGCGATAGATGTCCAGTACTAGACCCACGACGGATCGGCATTCTTCGTTCATTTGTTCGGGGGTGCAGAAAATGTGCGCGTCGTCTTGGGTGAAGTGACGCACCCGAAGCAACCCATGGAGAGAGCCTGAGGGCTCATACCGATGGACTTTACCGAATTCGCCCATGCGAATCGGCAAGTCGCGATAGCTCTTGAGGCCGTGTCGATAGAGGAGGGTGCCGCCGGGGCAATTCATCGGCTTGAGAGCTAGGGCGCGACCATCCTCGGTTTCGGTCGTGAACATGTGATCACGATAGTTATGCCAGTGTCCGGACGTTTCCCACAGGCCGCGATCCATGACGTCTGGCGTGTTCACTTCGACATAGCCCGCGTCATTCTGTCTGCGTCGCATGTAGGCGATGAGAGACTGAAACACCGTCCATCCCCGCGGGTGCCAGAAAACTGATCCTGGTGCGTCATCCTCGAAATGAAAAAGGTCGAGTTCTCTTCCGATCTTGCGATGGTCACGCTTCTCGGCTTCCTCAAGTCGAATGAGGTGGGCTGACAGCTGCTTTGCATCGGCCCAAGCCGTTCCGTAGATGCGCTGTAGCTGTTCGTTTTTTGCATCACCGCGCCAGTACGCGCCCGCTAGCTTGGTCAGCTTAAATGCCTTCAAGAAGCGAGTATTGGGTACGTGAGGGCCGCGGCACATGTCCACGTATTCTTCGTGGAAGTAGAGCCCCATCTCCTGGGTATCTGGCATGTCCTCGATCAGACGAAGTTTGTAATCTTCGTCTCGTGCCTTGAAGATCTGGATGGCCTCATCGCGCGGCGTCATGCGCTTGACGACATCGTACTCTTTGGCGATCAGCTCGCGCATGCGAGCTTCGATGGCTTCGAGGTCTGCCGGGGTGAATGGCCTTTCAAACGCTACATCGTAGTAAAAGCCCTGATTGATCACCGGGCCAATGACCATTTTGGCAGTCGGGTAGAGCTGTTTGAGTGCATGGCCAACCAGGTGGGCGCATGAGTGACGGATGATGTCTAAGCCTTCATCATCTTTAGGGGTGATTACCTGCAATTTAGCATCGCGGTCAATCATCTCGCATGCGTCCACCAAGCGACCATTAACCCTTCCTGCCACCGTGCTACGTGCCAAACCGGCGCCGATGGATGCTGCTACGTCGTGGACAGTGACGGGGTTATCGTAGGTACGAATTGATCCATCTGGCAGCGTGATGGAAACAGGGGAGGGGTGTGCGTTATCTGGCATCGTTACAGGCTTCTCGGTCTTAAAATACTGTGGGCCGTCCGCTAGCGGACGCCCTGGTCATAAATTGGGTGGACTGCAAGTTCTAGCTGCGAGCACAGCTACTCGCGCAGGGCATCAGCTACACAAACCTTCCAGCTCGGTCTGGATCATGGTGGGCTTCGGCTTCAGCCGTTCGTACAGCTTGGGATCAGCCCACTGGGCAGTAATCGCGGGAGAGAACTCAATGAGGTCGAGGTCAATCAAGCCCATACGGGGGTTCACAACATCCTCGCGGAAGCACTGCGCATACCCCGTTTCGGTTTCGTGCACGATTACAGAGTGGAGCTGAACACCGGATTCACCGTTCTTCATTTGGGTGTTTTCCAAGGCGGCTTCCACCAGGCGGAAGATTAATCTGGAGAACTGCTCAGCACTCGGTGACACGGGGATGAGTACCCAGCGCTCTGAATGCCTCCGAATTGAGGCAATGTAATCAGGATCATCCTGCGACCAGATCGCGACGGCGTGATCGAAAGCGTCGATCAAGTCCCGAACGTCACCTTTGAGTAGCCCGAAGTCATACACCATCTGGCCGTGATCAAGGGCGTCGGCGCGCAAGAGCAGCTCGACTTTGTACGAGTGCCCATGAATCGAGTGAGAGCAACGACGGGTGCTACAGCCTCGAACTATGTGGGCGTTTTCGAATTTGAACAGTTTCCGAATCAGCATGGGCCACCTTTATCCTTGTTGCCTTTCGACGGTACGGGGTCAAATCCACCGGGATGCAGTGGGTGGCAACGCAAGAGCCGGCGCAGCGTCAACCAGCTGCCCATCAGGGCGCCATGAGTCCGCAGTGCTTCGATTGAGTACTGCGAGCAAGAAGGGTGAAATCTGCATCGATTGCCTATGACGGGGCTGATGAACAGTTGGTAGCCGCGTACCAACGCAATCAGAATAGAGTTCGGCCACCGCCTCATATTACGCTCCTTGCTGTCGGGCGCAGCGTGGAGCCTTCTGGACTGTCTTCGATGCTAAAGCCAGCTTCTAGCAACTCGTCACGCAGAGCGTCGGCTCTGGAGAAGTCGCGCGCAATACGTGCTTGGTTTCTTGCTTCCAGCAATGACTCAAGATGCTGTCGATGACTGAGCGGTTGCTCAACAGGCTGTACTGGAGGCCTAAGCGCAGCCAGCGCGACATGTGGCTCTTGCTGCAGGAGGCCGAGCAGTCCGGCGGACTTGATCAGCCTTGCTTTAGCAAGCATTCGCATTTCATCTGTCACCGCCTGATCGAGCTCCGATCTGAGCACATGCAGCCGAGCAAGTGCTTCGGTCACCCCTAGGTCATTCTTAAGTGATTCCAGCACCAGTTCATCCGGTGCCACGTCGACAGGGACATCCAAAGAGCTGACTTTCGACAGCGATGAGTAAAATCGGAATAGCGTCTGTACGGCAGCGTGCAAGCGCTGTGTGTTCCAGTCCATTGGGCGTCGGTAGTGGGTAGAGAGCAGCGCGAATCGAATAGCTTCACCAGGTGCCTGAGCGAGAAGGTCTCGGACTAGCAAAACGTTGCCGAGTGATTTGGACATCTTCTGCGCATCCACGGTAACGAAGCTATTGTGTACCCACGTGCGGCAGTAGAGAGTGCCATTGGCGCAAGTACCCTGAGCGATCTCATTTTCGTGGTGAGGGAAAATAAGGTCTTGGCCTCCGCCATGAATGTCGATGGTGTGCCCCAGGTGTCGCCCAATCATCGCAGAGCACTCAACATGCCATCCTGGCCGACCTCGTCCCCAAGGGCTGCTCCAGCCGGGCATTTCAGGAGTCGAAGGTTTCCAGAGAACGAAGTCCAGCGGGCTGCGCTTATAGGGGGCAACTTCAACTCGCGCTCCAGCCATCATGTCTTGGGGCAGGCGTCCTGACAGTTGACCGTAGGCAGGGTAGGAAGGGACGTGGAACAGCACATGTTCTTGTTCGACGTAGGCGTGGCCCCGGTCGACCAATCGTTTGATCAGCGCGATGATCTCTGGGATGTGATCCGTAACGCGTGGTTCCAGATCGGGCGAGGCGATCCCAAGGGCTGCCATGTCTTCATGGTAGGCATCGATGAAGCGGCGGGTGATGTCCGCGATAGGAGAGCCTGACGCAATTGCTGCCGCGTTGATCTTGTCGTCCACGTCCGTGAAGTTTCGCGCGTAAACGACTTCCTTAAATTCATGGCGCAGAACTCTGGCAAGGATGTCGAAGACAACGGCTGGTCTAGCATTCCCGATGTGGGCGTAGTTGTAGACGGTAGGGCCGCAGACATACATGGTCACCCGATCAGGCCGCTCAGTGCGCAGTGCCTCTTTCTCTCGAGTGAGCGTGTTGTGAAGTTTGATGGTCGACGTCATACGCTGATGCCTTCGATATGTCCCGCCTTGTCTTTGAAGGCCCTGAAGGTCGCCTCGATCATTTCTCGTGTGACGTCCTGAGTGATGAAAACCAAACGGGAACGCCGGTCGTCAGTCGGCCAGGCGGGTAGTGGAGCGGACGGATGGAAGATGTGCTGAACACCGTGCAGGGCGATCGGCGTGTCGCGCCCTTCAATGTTGAGGATGCCCTTAACCCGGAGAATGTTGCTTCCCAGTAACGTCATCAACACCTCTAGCCAGCACTCCAGAGCAAGCTCACTGATTGGGCTGTCGATGGTGAAGCAGAACGCACGAATCCGGTCGCCATGACGGTTTACGTCCTGTTGCGGTGCTCGCAAGCCTGCAGAGAACAACCCTTGACTCGTACTCTTTTCAGGTTGAGGCGTGATCTGGAATTTAGGGGTAGAGGTGGCCTTGTATGCATGCTCGTTTAACCAGCCTTCAACATCGGGTGACTTACCCTCGTGAGTGAAGAGGCCAAGGCCCAGAATCTTGCTTGCCTCTAGATGGCCGTTCTTGATTTCCCAGCGAGGTGCTGCAGGGTTGATGTCTGACAGGCGCTGGAGAAGCTCTGCCCTATGCTCGGGGCTCACCAGGTCACCTTTGGTCAACAGCAGTACATCTCCCATAGCAGCTTGTTTGATCGCCTCCTGATGGTGATCAAGCGTAGCCATGCCGCTGGCTAGGTCTACTGTCGCTACCACACCATCCAGTCGATATTTGGGGGCGATCTGTGCATGCGTCATCAGGGTGTGAATGATCGGGGCAGGATCTGCCAGGCCGGTGGTTTCAATCAATACGCGGTCAAACTGGCGGTTCCCCTCCCGAGAGAAACGCCACGTGATGTCCCGCAATGTCTGGACGAGGTCTCCACGAATTGTGCAGCAGACGCAGCCGCTGCCCAATTCCATGACGATGTTCTCGTTACTGTGGGTGACGAGAAGATGGTCGAGTGCCATCTCCCCAAATTCATTGATGATGATCAGCGTGTTGGCAAATTCCGGCTGTCTCACCAACTGGTTTAACAATGTCGTTTTGCCGCTGCCGAGGAAGCCAGTCAGCAGTGTGACGGGGATCAGCGAGCTGCGTGCTTCACTGCTCATGGTGCGAACCCTGGTCAAAAGGTGAAGACCAGGCAGCTGCATCATGAGGATGCAGGCTCTCCAGGTGCCGCACATGAACTTTAGGATTCTGGTGTTCGGTGAGTGCTGCGCGAATCCGACGAGCGGCATCCTCGACGAACATCAGGTTCTGGCCATTAAGTGCTGCGAATGCTTGCTCATCAGCCCGTTTGACTGCGGTTTGGACTGGAGTACCTAGAGAATTCTCAACAGCTTCAATCAAAGATAGCAACCCTAGGCTGGTGGAAGTGCGTTCAACCGAAACGCATACGCGTGCCTCGCTGCGCTGGCTGTGCGGCGTTGCAACTGACGCGTTCGCTCGCAACCATTTCGCGACGGTTGTCGGATCAACGAGTGGCTGGTTTGAGAATGAGTTGAGGAAACTCGCCTCAATCAGCTGGCGAGACAGCGCCGCGGAGCAAGGGCATGTAGACGAGTAGCCAACAGTGCACTCAACGCTCAGCGCAAATTTATCTCCCACCAGCGATGCGTTCATTTGAACACGGTATGACTTCCACCCCGATAAACCTTCCGTGACGAGCGCTGGGCGGCGGATGAGAAGATCAAAATCGAGCCGAAGCCGTGCACTTCGGCTATCACAGTCGCGGTGGCTGTCGATCATGCTGCTCAGCAATGTATGCACATGCTCCGGCGAGATGTGCGCCTCTTGTCCCCAGCTGTCCAGCAATCGATAGAGGCGAGACATATGGATGCCTTTCACCTGGGGCGCAGGCAAGTCGACTTGCACGTCTGCTCTGGCGTGAAGCTCGCGATGATAGCCTGGCTCGTCAATCGTGACTGGGAGGTCGATTCCTTGCATACCAACCCACTCCAGGGGGCCAAGTGTCGGAGCAATGTCGGTGACGGAAACGTCGGGAAGTGCTGCACTCATGTTCTTTATCCGCAGGTTACTGGCCCTCCCAATCACGGGAGGGCTCTTACAATTTAATTCCAGCCAGGAAGCGGGTTTTTAAGCTTCATCCAGCCCTTCGGGCCTAGAGCCATCTCATCATCTGTGAGGAGGCATGCATCAAAGCTGGCTCGCAGCGCTGGCTCATTCATGTCCATGCCGATGAGTACGAGCTCTTGTCGTGCGTCGCCCACGTCCTTTTCCCATTTAGCGCGAATGTCTTCGACGGACTCGGGATCCGTCGGCCAACGGTCTTGCGGGATGGCTGCCCACCAATAGCCCGCTGGGCCATGTCTGGCCACTGCGCCTGCTTGCGACCAGTTACCGGCCATAGCTGGCTCGCTGGCGAGCCAGAAGTAGCCTTTGGAGCGCACGACGCCTGGCCATTCACTTTCAACCAGCTCATGGAAACGCTCGGGATGGAAGGGGCGTCGGGCGCGGTATACGAAACTGCGGATCCCATACTCTTCCGTCTCAGGCGTATGAGTACCACGCATTTCCTGCAGCCAGCCGGGGGCTCGCGAGGCCTCGTCGAAATCGAACAAGCCTGTATTCAGCACACGATCCAGTGGGACTTTGCCGAACTCGGAGATCTCGATCTTCGCTCGGGGATTCAGGCTGTTGAGGATGGCGATCAATTGTCGCCGCTCATCCTCACTGACCAGATCAATTTTATTGAGGACGATCACGTCGCAGAACTCGATCTGCTCAATCAGCAGATCGACTACCGTGCGAACATCTTCCTCTCCCAGCGATTCGCCTCGCGCCTGCAAGCTATCGCGTGAGCTGTAGTCTCTGAGGAAGTTGAAGGAATCCACGACGGTGACCATGGTATCGAGGCGAGCTACCTCGCCGAGGCTGCGCCCATCTTCGCCCTCAAAGGTGAAGGTCTCCGCCACTGGCAGTGGCTCAGAAATGCCGGTGGACTCAATGACCAACTGATCGAATCGCCCCTCCTTGGCAAGGCGATCCACCTCAAGCAGTAGGTCTTCCCGTAGGGTGCAACAGATGCAGCCGTTACTCATTTCAACCAGTTTTTCATCCGTGCGTGAGAGCTCTGCGCCTCCGTCACGCACGAGGGCAGCATCTATATTCACGTCACTCATGTCATTGACGATTACGGCGACACGTCGGCCTTCGCGATTGTTCAGGATGTGATTGAGTAGCGTGGTTTTTCCTGCTCCTAAGAATCCGGACAATACGGTTACGGGAAGCTTATGGGCTTCACTCGAGTTAGGGGTTGGGACTATCATCAGGAGCCCTCACGGTAAGATATGGTGTAGGCGTACTACTCGTAGTCGCTAGCCTTTAGAGGTGTGTTCAAGCTTGCAGCAGTCGGCACATTTCCCGTGCAGCTCTATGGTTGAGCTGCCCAGTGCAAACACGTTTTTCTTCACCCAGGTACCCAAATACCTGTCAAGCGAAGGCACGAGAAACTCATCGACCCGACCACATGAGTCGCAGATCGCGAACGCCCTTACGCCGTTGTCGCAGGTAGAGGACGGGTCACATTTCACGTACGCGTTCAGAGACTCCAGGCGATGAACAAGGCCTCTTTTGGCAAGATTTCCAAGCGCCCGGTAGATCTGTATGGGCGCTTTGAAGCCTTCATCCTTCAAGCTCTCAAGGATCTTGTACGCACTAAGTGGCGTACTTGATTGCTGAAGGGTGGCCAGAACCAATTGCTGATTAGTGGTGAGTCGCATGCAGGCCCCGCGTCGAACGTGAAACTTGAGTCATGTCATCCATAATGTTTACGTTATAACGTAACATAATGCTCCACGCCACAAAAAATGTCGCGAGCATGCGCGCGTTCTGGGCGGACAGAGGCTGAGAAATGCCGAGTTCCCGCGTGGTTGGATGAGAAAAATGAAGAAATGGAAGGGTGTATGGACAGACGCAGCTTGCTCAAATTTCTCTTGGCTGGGTTGGCGCTGCCGGCTTCGCTGACTGTGCATGCAGCTCAGGCGGTGAGGCGGGTGAGTGTCAGTCAGTCAGGAGGTGCTACTCGGTTTTTGCTCGATCTGAGCGGCCCGGTGATCGCCAACAGCTTCAGCTTAGAATCTCCGCCGCGCCTAGTGCTTGATCTTCAACAGGCCGTGCTAAACGCGCCATTGAGTAACCTAGCGCTTGACGGTACTCCTGTTCGAGCAATTCGGAGCGGGAAGACGCCCGCAGGCGATCTGAGGATTGTTCTGGATCTGGCTAATTCAGGAGTTCGTGGAGAGCTACGACCTGTCTCGGCTGGAAGCCACAGATTGGAGCTGGAGTTGGTTGATCCCTCGTTCAGGGTTGCCGCGGCAGCTGGTGCGACCCAGGCTGCACTGGAGCCGCCGAAGGGTAAGTCCAATCGCGATTTGCTGGTAGTGATCGATGCTGGGCATGGAGGGAAGGATCCGGGCGCGGTGGGCGCCAAGGGTGAACAAGAGAAGATTGTTGCCTTGCAAATCGCGACATTGCTGGCTAAGCGAGTCAATGCACAAAAGGGTTATAAAGCTCGGCTGGTGCGCACCGACGATATCTTCATCCCGTTGCGTAAACGAGCTGAGCTGGCGCAGCGATTGAATGCCGATCTTTTCGTGTCTGTGCATGCGGATGCCGCGCCTAGATTGACCGCATCAGGTGCATCAGTCTTTGCGCTTTCGCAGGGTGGTGCTACCTCCTCCATGGCTCGATGGATGGCTGAGCGAGAAAATGGCGCCGACTCCGTTGGGGGTGGTCTGGCAGTGAAGCTTCGAAAAAACGACCCGATGGTCGCTGGCGTTCTGCTCGATATGTCAATGAATGCGACTATCTCAACCAGCTTGGATCTTGGTCATCAGGTGTTGTCGCGGCTGGGAGATGTGTCGGGCTTACATCAGTCGAAGGTTGAGCAGGCAGGTTTTGCAGTGCTTAAGTCTGCAGCTATTCCATCGATTCTGGTCGAGACCGGCTTCATTTCCAATGCGGGTGATTGTCGAAGACTGCATGACGTGCGGCATCAGCGCAAAGTGGCTGACGCGATATTTGCTGGAGTGGATGGATACTTCCGTCAGCAGCCGCCGCCAGGCAGCCTCATCGCAGCGATGGCTCGTATGGGAATGGCCTAAAGTGGAGAGAGAGCCGTTGTTGAGCGCTGCCAACTCTGACGGCGCTCGTTTGGGCTGCTCTCCGTGGGCCTCAGCCGCGCTTCAAGCGCTCGGCGGCCTCAATGGCGAAATAGGTCAGCACACCGCTGCAGCCAGCTCGTTTGAATGCCATGAGTGACTCCAGCACGACCTTGTCCGGATCAAGCCAGCCGTTATCGATGGCTCCTTTGATCATCGAGTACTCGCCGCTTACCTGGTACGCAAAAGTCGGCACAGCGAATGTGGCTTTCACTCGCTGGATAACATCTAGGTAAGGCATGCCAGGCTTGACCATGACCATGTCTGCGCCTTCCTGGAGATCCAGTGCAACTTCGCGTAGCGCCTCGTCGCTGTTGGCGGGATCCATCTGGTATGTACGCTTGTCGCCCTTCAGTGCGCCGGATGAGCCAAGTGCATCTCTAAATGGGCCGTAGAAGCCGGATGCGTACTTGGCTGCATAGGACATCAGTCGCACCTCTGTGAGGCCGGCAGAATCCAAGGCGGCTCTCAATACGCCAATGCGCCCGTCCATCATATCTGACGGAGCAAGCGTATCGATTCCTGCCTGTGCTTGAACCACCGCCTGGCGTGCCAACACCTTAAGGCTTTCATCGTTAGCCACTAAGCCATTACGCAGTACCCCGTCATGACCATGATCGGTATAGGGGTCTAGAGCCACGTCGCCGATAAGGCCCAGCGTAGGGTAGGTCAACTTCAGCAATCGGGCGGCTCGGCACACCAGATTCTCTGGGTTTGTAGCTTCACTGCCTTCGCTATCTTTGCGATCGGGCGAGGTTGCGGGAAAAAGCGCGATGGCTGGAATGCCGAGATCTACTGCCTTCCCCGCATGCTCTATGAGTTCGTCGAGCGTGACGCGTACTTGGCCTGGCATGGAGGCAACGGGATCGTTTTTTCCGGAGCCCTCTTTGATAAAAATTGGCCAGATCAGGTCGTTCGCAGACAGTGTATTTTCGGCTACCAGCCTGCGAGTCCAGTCGTCAGCGCGGTTGCGGCGAAGACGAACTGCAGGGAAGTTTCCTAGGCTTGAAATTTGATTCATAGACTTCGCAATTTTTGGGTAACCGGGGGGGGGTGCAGGTTCGACCGTTTTGAGTGGCGAACCTGGGCTCTATCAGGCTTCGATTGACGAGTGGTGACCGGTAATCAGCCACTCTTCATTGATGCGTTCGAAGGTGAAGAGGAATCGTGCGGGTACAATCCTTTGCTCGCCACCGTCACGGTAGACGAAGGTGTAGAGTCCCCCGACTACGACGGTGCCAAGCTTTCTGCTTACGCGTTTTTTGAAGACCTGGATGTCACAGACCAAGCCGTCGTTCGCCAAGAAATTCTCGAAGTAATTGCGGCGGCTATGGTTGCAATCGCGCACTTGGTTGGACAAGGTTGGTACCAAGATGGCATCAGGGGCGTAGAGCTCAAGAACCTTGTCGACATCTCGAGTGGCAACGGTTGCAGCCCACCGATAGAGAGCGGCTTTCGCTCCGGCGAGGCACGCCAATTCAGTATCGGCGTAAGGTTCGGTGGTGAGGAGCGCGGGAGGGGCTTCGGTCATGAATGCTTACCTTTAGGGTTTAAAATTGTGAGGGAGGTACTCAGAATATCGAAAAACGTGATATGTTATAACATAACTAATGAATTATGGGTCACAGATCATGTTCCTCAAGCTCGAGCGGGCGGAGGCGGGAAGCCGTTTTGCCCTCAGCGACGTACTCAGTCAGGTGCCATGGAGCCCACAAGGGCTCATAGCGGCGATCGCCCTGCAGCACGACAGCGGAGAGGTGCTGATGCTCGCCTGGATGAACGAGGAGGCTCTCCAGGAAACTTTGAATACCCACCGGGCCTGTTATTGGTCACGCTCCCGTAATGGTCTCTGGCGCAAAGGCGAGACCTCAGGAAATGTGCAGCACGTTAAGGAGATTCGTTTGGACTGTGATGGCGATGCGCTGCTGCTCCTCGTCGATCAGGTAGGTGCTGCATGCCACACCGGGCGGCGTAGCTGTTTCTACAACGTCATCGAGGGCGACCAGGTCGTGGTGGAGAGTAGCCCTGGAGTGGTCAAATCATGACTCGTATCCTCATCAGAAACGCTCGCCTGGTGAATGAGGGAGAGGTGTTTGATGCTGACGTTCTCATTGCATATGGCCGAATTGAGAAAATTGCAGGCAGCATCGATGGTATTAATGCCTCCGTCGAAATTGATGCTCACGGGCGCTGGCTTGTGCCAGGAATGATCGACGACCAGGTGCACTTTCGTGAGCCCGGCGCTGCGCACAAGGCAACCATGGCGAGTGAGTCCCGAGCCGCTGTTGCTGGTGGTATTACCAGCTTCATGGACATGCCCAATACAAACCCGGCTACTTTGTCCCTCGCCGCGCTTCAAGATAAGAAAGCCCGAGCCGCCGCTTCGTCAGTCGCAAACTTCGGCTTTCACTTTGGCGTCAGCAAGGACAATCTGGACGTGGTCGCCAGTCTTGACCCGCGGCAGGTCGCAGGTGTGAAGGTATTCATGGGCGCGTCGACGGGAGACATGCTCGTTGACGATCCACGTGTGCTCGAGCGGCTGTTTGCCAATGTGCCGACGATCTTGCTCGCGCACTGTGAGCATACACCTTCAATTTTGGCCAACGAGGCTCGTTACCGAGAGCAATTTGGTGATTTCATCACGCCGGCGATGCACCGCGTAATACGGGATGCGGAAGCCTGTTTCCGATCTTCCAGCTTGGCAGTAGAGCTTGCCAATAAGTTTGGCACGCGCCTACATGTCCTGCACTTGACCACGGCTAAGGAGCTGAAATTATTCGAGCCAGGCCCGCTGGCAGGCAAGAAGATTACCGCCGAGGTTTGCGCGCACCATTTGTTGTTCGATGACCACGATTACGCAAGCCTTGGCAATCTGATCAAGTGCAATCCTGCCATTAAGAGCCGAGAGGATCGTGATGCTCTGCGGCAGGCGCTGCTATGTGATCGAATCGATGTAATCGGTACTGACCATGCCCCTCATACGCTGGAGGAGAAGCAGAGGGCTTATGCATCGGCTCCATCTGGGTTGCCCCTGGTTCAGCATGCGTTTCCTGCCCTGTTTGAGCTGGTGGAAGAAGGTGTACTGCCGATTACCCAGCTCGTGCAGAAGACTAGTCATGCGGTTGCAGACTTGTTCGCGATCCAGGAGCGCGGATATTTGCGTGAGGGGTACTGGGCGGATCTCGCTCTCGTTGAGCGTCTAGATGAGCCACGACCGGTTGCCCTTGACCCGATCCTTGCCCATTGTCAGTGGACACCGTTCAAAAATCACCAGCTGCGGCACCGAGTAACGACGACCGTAGTTTCTGGCCAACTGGCCTGGCATGACGGATGCGTGAATGAGAGTTGCCAAGGGCTGCCTTTGGCATTCAGCGCGCAACGCTCCTGACTACCCAAATTATCGTGCGAGAGTGACCGACATGACGGAACAAGAGCTGCTTTCTCTGCCAGTTGACGATTACATGGATGCCGCGCAACAGGGGTTCTTCCGAGACCTGCTGCTGTCACAGCGTACGGAGCTGCAGGAGCGAATATCTGGCGAGTTCCAGCTCATGCGAGAGTTCGAGCCTAGCAGCGACCCTTCTGATTTGGGCACCGTCGAGGAGCAGCGCCAGTGGCAATTACGCCTTCTTGAGCGGGAGAAGAAGCTTCTGGACAAGATAGACGAAGCCTTGGAGCGGATCTCGCGAGGGGAGTACGGATGGTGCGAAGAGACAGGAGAGCCCATTGGGTTACGGCGTTTGCTACTGCGGCCAACTGCGACATTGAGCATTGAAGCGAAGGAGCGGCAGGAAAGGAAGGAGCGGCACATGCGGGAAGACTGACCCCTGCATTCAGCCGGTTAATCACTAAAATGTGGAAGCTAATCAAAGGGTTAGTGGTATCACTAAGTCTGATCCCTGCGGCCAGTCGATTACGGATCAGATACTTCAGCTAGCTAGAGCTCAGGCGCCCTACCGAGTAGGGCGCTGAATGAGCTCACTCCCGTTAAATTGTGCGTCGTACGCCAGCCACAGCTACTTTAAGCCTCGGCTGCTGAACGAACTGATTGCGCAGGCGTCTTAGCCATTTCATGTACAGACACTGGATACTCTGAGCTGCCAAGCCGAATACGTTGATCAGAAACTGCATCAATCAGGGCTTCGTCATGGCTAACCAAGAGCACAGCGGTATCACTTTCTTTTGCGGATTCGACTAGCAGTTCCAGCATTTCCTTCTGGGTAATGAGGTCAAGCCGGGAGCTTGGTTCATCCGCGAAAATGAGCACTGGGTCAATCAAGAGTACTCGCAGCAATGAAAAACGCTGCAGCTCACCGCCAGATACATTTTCAGGCAGCCGCCTTAGCAGTGACTGCTCCAATCGAAGTCGTTTTAGCAGAGGGCCGATGCGATTGGCATCAAGGCCATGCAGGTGTACCAGATCTGCCAGATTTTGGGCTAATGTCACTGTCGGCGGGAAGGCGGCGACTGGATCCTGGAAGAGCTTTTGGAACGCAACTCGGGAGGTGCCGGCGCGCTTAACGATGTTGCCTTCGCTTGCATCCATCAGCCCCAGAATCACATCTCCGAGGGTCGACTTGCCGCACCCTGAGGGGCCGGTTACTCCAACGATTTCACCTGGGTGAACATCGAAGGAAAGGCCCTGGAAAAGTGTGCGCCCCCCGCGATCAACAGCCAAGTTTTTAACTTGCACCACTGGCTCGACTGCAGGCAGCGCGGGTTTATGAATCTTCCAATTCAGCGGGTCAGCATCCAATAACTGTCGGGTGTAGGCGTGCGTAGGATTGTTGAGCACCTGTTCGGCGCTACCAGCTTCGATGATCTTCCCCTTGAGCATGATCATGATGTCGCCGCCCAGGCGGCGGGCAACCTCCATGTCATGAGTAATGATCAGCAGCGCACCACCCTCGGCCAAGCCAGCTTTCAGGAGGCTGATCATCTCGTCAATCCGGTCGCGATCCAAGCCTTTGGTGGGTTCATCTGCCACCATCAATTTTGCGCCGCCAGCGTGTGTCGCCGCGAACGCTAAGCGTTGCGCCATACCGCCTGAAAGCTGAAATGGGTACTTCGTGGAAGCATGCTCTAGCCCCAGTCGAACCAAGTCTCTCTGCGCGAGCTCGCGAGACTCAGACGCGTTTTTCCCGACTACATGCTGATAGGTCTCGGAAACCTGAGGAAGTGCGCGCATGGTTGGGTCAAGGCTCAGCCAGGGCTCTTGAGGGAGAACGGCAATTTCACGCCCCCAGAGTGTTTGGCGCCTATTGCTTCGCCCATCCTCACTGACGCCGTCCGCGAACTCAATCCGGCCTTGAGCGTGCAGTCCCGGCGGTAAATTTCCAACAACACCTTGAGCGAATAGGCTTTTCCCTGAGCCGGTTTCGCCAATGATGCTTAGCACCTGACCCGGGAACAGTTCTATGGAAAGTGGATCAACCAGGCGAGTGTCAACTGTTCGGATCTCCAAATCTTCAGTTTTCAGCAGCGGCTTCATGGTTTGCGCCCTCCAGCGATCAGCATGAGTGAAAGAACAATCAGGAAGACAACCATGATCGGCATTGCGATTACTGAAGGTGCTTCTGCAAAGTAGGGGAGCAATTCTGTGATCATCAGTCCCAACTCAGCTGTCGGGGGTTGAACGCCTACGCTGACAAAACCCAGGGCTGCGATTGCCATGATCGCCGAGGCGGCTCCCAACGACGCAATGGTTAGGATCGCGGGCCCTAGCTCTGGCCAAAGGTGGCGGCGGATGACGTACATGGGCCCAAAGCCGAGCAGGCGTGTGGCAGCGACGGCTGGCGATGCCAGTACGGTGCGGGACAGGGCGCGTGTCATGCGGAAGTATTCTATCCAAAGCACCAGTGCGATCGCCCCGTACAAGGCGACAAAGGAACCTGGGAAGATTGCCACGATTAGCAGAACCAACAGCAGGCCGGGCAGCGCCAGAACCAACTCCGTAACAAGGCCAAGTGTCTTGTCGGTAAATCCACCTTTCCAGGCTGCAAGGATGCCCAGAAGTACGCCAGGCACGGCTGCTGTAATTACGCTCACCAGCGCTAGCCCCAATGACAAGCGTACTGCAGAAGCCAAGCGTGCGAGCATATCTCGACCTAAATGATCTGTGCCCAGGGGGTGCGCGCTTATTGAGCCCGACAGAATGGCGTTGTAATCCTGCTTGGCAATGTCCACGTCCCACAGAATAGGAACGAGGACGGCAAAGGCAATCAGAGCAAGGAGGATTGCGAACCCGACCAGCCGAGGTAGGTGGCGAGGCTTTGGTGCCGCGTTTGCGATTTCGAGTTCAATATTCATGCGTCACTCCGGCGCGGGTCAATCAGATGGTTGGCCAGGTCGACACACGTGTTCAGCACCACAAACATGAGACCCATTGCTAGCGCTGCGCCTTGCACCATCGGCAGATCGCGTTGGACGATGGCATGCACCAAGCCATGGCCAATTCCAGGCCAGGCGAAGAGCGTTTCTACGACGACCACGCCTTCAATCAGATACACCAGTTGAACGCCCAGGTAGGTAACTACTGGTACGCCAATGTTGCGTAAGCCGTGGCGTGTGAAGACCTTCAGCGCGCCGAGCCCTTTCAGTCGGCCAAACGCATAGAATGGGGAGGAGGCAATCTTTACCGTAGCGTCTCGCGCCACACGAGATGAGACAGCTGCGAGTCCCAGCGCGAGGGTAAGCGAAGGTAGTATGGTGTGCGCCCAGGTTCCGTGCCCCGCGGATGGCAGGATTGCGAGTGAGACGGAGAATACAAATACTAGAATCACGCCCATCACAAAATGCGGTATAGCGCGAGTTGCTGTGCTCAGGATGAGTAGCCCTCGGTCAAGCACTCCGCCCGGGCGCAGCCCTGCGAAGATTCCGAGTGGTGGGCCGATGAGGAAGGAGAGAATCACCGCTCCAATAGCCAGGCGCACTGAGCTCCCTAGCTCATGAAGTACAACGTCAGTGACAGGGGTACCAGACACCAGGGATGTGCCGAGGTCAAAGTTAAGCAGGTCTTTAATCCAGGCGAGAAAGCGCCAGATTACTGGTTGGTCGAGGCTGAGCTCTGCGCGTACCGCTTCAGCAGCAGCGCCGTTCACCATGTCATAACCATAACGGCCTGCGGCAATTCGGTACGCTGCGTCACCAGGGAGGAGCGTCATCAACATAAACGTTAGAGCGCCGACGACGACAGCCACCATGACCGCCTGAAGCAGTCGAAAGCCTAGAAGCCGGATCATTGTGCCCACCGCATTTTTGTTAGCCCGAACGTGCGCTCGAATGGATCGATTGCTGCCCCTTCCACCTGATTCGACACTGCGATTGTCTGGCGGTACCAGGCCACAGGAATCAGGGGGAGCTCGTTCTGGAATTGAGCAAGCATCTGATTACGCAGAGCTTGTTGGTCTTCTGGCTTTTTTCCGGACAACAGCGCGTTCATCGCGGAGTCAAAAGCAGGGTTTTTCCACCCCAGTGGCCCCCACTCAGCACCGCCGTTTCCAAAGTCGCCGAAAATAGTTACGAGGGGATCGGGCACGAGTGCGTAAGCGCGGGAGAATAGCGCCATTTGAAGGGAACCATCATTGTATGCCACGGGTATAGCGCTGACATTTTCCACTGCCACTTGAACCTCGACGCCAATCTCTCGCAATTGCGCTTGTAAGGCTGTGGCGATCAGTGCCAACTCAGGGCGGTCACCGAAGGTGAGCAGCTTCATACGGAAACGCACCCCGTCTTTCATCAAGATCCCGTCTGAGCCAGCAACCCAACCTTCATTGCCCAACAGCTTGCGTGCCGCTTCTGGGTCGTACTTCAAGGGTGGAAGGCTAGCGTCGTGCCAGGCACTTACGTTATCGGCAAACATTTGTGTTGCGCCGGTACCTGGTGCACGTAATACGGCGGCAGCGATACCTTCCCGTTGGATTGCCAGGCTCAATGCTTTACGGGTATCTACAGAGGCTGTCGGCCCTGCGCCTGAATTCACTGCCAGCATGACAACGCGCGGAACTGGCTCTTTCAGTACATGGACATCCTTGGAGCGTGAGAGTCGAGCAATGCTGGGAGGGTCGAGCTGAAACACAAGCTCAGCGCCGCCGCTCTCGGCCATCAGGGTTCGAGTTTCTCCGCGCCCTGCGCCCAAGTAGGTGGTTTTCTCGATGCTTGGTTTAGTGCCCCAGTATTCTTCGAATCTTTGCGTTGCAAGACGTTGAGGAGGCTCTACCAGGGTTGTCTTGTAGGGGCCGGTGGCAATGACCTTTTGAACAACATCCTTCGAATCATACGCAGCCGCGGCCAAGATGCTGGTGGACGAGTGAGCCAACAGCGCGGGCAGAGGGGCGAAGGGCTCCTTCAGTCGAATGACAACTTCGTTGCCTTCGGCTGTAATCGATTCAATCTTGGCTTTGCTCAGAATGCCCGCCTTGTTCCGAGCGACATTGAGTGAATGAGCCGCTACAACTGGGGTTAATTCGCTTCCATCATGAAATTTCACACCGGGTCGGATTGCCAGGTGCCACACTTTTCCGTCATCCGTGACACTCCACGTCTCAGCAAGCGCGGGTTGGGGCTGTCCTATCGGGTCGGCTTCTAGCAGGGTTTCAGTGATCTGCATTCGCTGAAAAATGAATCCGGATACGGACGGATCCAGGCCCACGATCTCGAAGGGAGCAACGACGTCAAAGACTTTGTCATCAGCGTTGACGTTTGCGTAGGCGAAGGTCGCGCAGACGGCAACTGCTGCCGCGAGTAGCTTTAGCTTGGGCTTGAGTACCACATTACATTCCTTTTGCTCGACACCCGACGGCAACGTTGAAGCGACCTGTCTAGGCCGAGCGCTTCAGAGTTGTTCGTCCTTGTCAGTTTCGGTGAAAAAAAATCATCCAGTGCGGAAGTCGCGCATGGTAGGCAATGTGATGATATAACGTCCATTATTGAAATATCTTGTTACGTTCCCGCTCAAGCCATGCGTGTCGTAATTGGGGCGGTTCGCATTTTTCATCCCAAGGCAGCAGCTGATCACCGCCTGTCGCTTGGGGTACGCATTATGATGACGCTGAAGGAAACCCAAGATCTGGGGCTCTCATCGAGAACCTCCTAGGGGTCGCTAGGCAGCTGTGCAGGCGTGTTCCATGAGCGTCTGCGCCGGGCAATACGTGTACATGCGTGAGCAGTCGGCTGTTTCGGGAACTGAGTCATCGTTGCATGACAAGTGGCTTGGCCTGCAGTAATCAGAACCGATGAGGGGGGGGTGAGGGTGAGGCTTGTAGTCGAGAATGATTCGCGTTAACATAATGTTATCACATAACAGGAGTGGCGCCATGCAAGTTCTTTCATCGCTCAAACAGGCCAAGAATCGCCATCGTGACTGCCAGATCGTGAAGCGTCGAGGCAGGATTTACGTGATCTGCAAATCCAACCCGCGGTTTAAGGCTAGGCAAGGTGGTGTCAAGAAAAAATAAATTCTTGAAAAATGTCGAGCCTCGTTTTTGTAGGCTGACAACTGCGCTCGCTGTTAGCTTCGAGCGCGGTTGTCGGTCAACTGCAGTGTGCTGAGGCTCCATCAGCTGGGCGGCGGGTGATCAGTTTCTGATGTGATCTGTTTTAGTGGTGATGCGCTTAACCGACAAAGCTCAGAGAGCAGGTTAGCCGCGAGTATCGGAAAGCCGTTGCAGTAGAAATCTCCGGTCGTAAACCCCGCACGGCAAAGGTCGTCAGGCCCTGGCCACCAAAGTTAGCTCGACCAACCCCACCCGCTAGTCCAGAGATTCTTGCAGTGGTGTTGCACCTATGTCCTGCGCTACGTTTTAGCGTGGAGCTTCGCCCGAAATCATCCTCTTGATGACGCCCTGATCGCGCTCGACGGATTGAGTATCCCGTCCCGATAGAGCCCCTGGGCACGTAGCAATCATCTTTTTCATAGACGGTTTAGGTCGCATCTCTACGAGGACACCCTTAGAAAGTTATTTGGTGGCGGCTAGAGGGCGATGGCGCTCGGCGATAGGCTTTCGAGTCGACGAGTCTCGGCTGCGTACGCCTCATCGCCTGTCATCGTGTACAGCAGCTCCTTCTGTAATCGAAGAAATTCAAATGAAGTGCGCTCTCTTGGGTGTGCTTCACAAACCTTTATCACCTTCTGAATCCTTCCCGGGCGAGGGGCCAGTAGAATAATCCTGTCGGCGATATAGATAGCTTCCTCTATATCATGGGTCACCAGAATGGTGGTAATTCGAGACTCCGCTCTGATCCTAAGAAGTTCTTGCTGCATCTGCGTGCGAGTATTGGCGTCTAGGGCACCAAATGGTTCATCCAATAGCAAGATGCGCGGACTACTCACAAGTCCTCGTGCGATGGATACGCGCTGAGCCATCCCCCCCGAGAGCTGGTGGGGATAGCTGTCTGCGAATCCATCCAGCCCAACTAGCCTCACATGATCAGCAATTTTCGACTGTCGTTCTTGTGTACTCAGTTGGTCATTCAGCAGTCCCAACTCGATGTTCTTGGCTACAGTTAGCCATGGAAACAAGCGGTGCTCTTGAAAAACCATGCCTCGCTCTTGCTCGATGCCCTTAACCGGGCGGCCTTTAACACAGATTGACCCTTCGTAGTCTGTATCCAGTCCAACGAGCATCCTCAAAAGCGTAGACTTGCCGCAGCCACTTGATCCTAAGAGAGCAATCGACTCACCTTCAGCGATGTCCAGCGTGAAGTCATCAAGCGCTAACAGATCACCTTGGGTGGTCTTGAATTTTTTTCTGACATTTTTGAAAGAAACAATAGCCGTGTCGCACGCAGCATTGATTGATGAATTCATTTAAATCTCCAGCGCGATGCTAGCTTCTCAATTTTCATGCCTAGCTTATGAATTACGGCGCCCGTTAATCCGATTAAGATCATTGCTGCCATGACATCGTCCATTCGGAATAGCTGTTGTGCGGCAATCATGTAACTTCCTATTCCAGAAGTCGTGGTAATAAAGTACTCCGCGCCGATAGTGGCAAGCCATGCATAAATCAAAGATACCCGGAGTCCGCTGAATATGCTGGATAATGCACCGGGAAGAATGAGCTTGGTCATTCTATGCCACAAACCCAGCCGCAGAACGCGAGCAGCCTCATTCAAATCCATAGACAGGTTCGCGATTCCAGTCTGAGTGGCTACATAGAGAGGAGAGAAGCACGCGAGTGCTATGAAAGCAATTTTAGATGTATTTCCTAGGCCGAACCACGCGGTAATTAAAGGAATCCATGCGAAAATTGCGACGTGACGGATAACCGAGAGCGTTGGGCCGCAGGCATGTTCTACTACCTGCTTCATGCCCAATAAAACCCCAACGATAATTCCGAAGCTACCACCAACGGTTAGGCCAATTAGCGAGAAGCGCAAGCTCTGAGCAAGCGATGTGGCCATATTCCCCTCGGTAAGCCCATGCCACAAGGTGATAAAAACCTTGTTGGGATGGATAATGATGTTAGGGTTGACTGCACCTGCAGCCGACACGGCGTACCATGCTGTTAGCATTAAAACAGGAATAATCCAAGGCTCTATATTTTCAATACCAATCAGTGATCGCCGTTTCAACTCTAACGCACTCGGTTGAGGCCAGTGTATGCAATGCTGATCAATCCAACGGATTCCACGATCCATTACAATACCGATCACTGCGACCACGCAGATACATACCAGCACAATGTCCAGCATAAACAATTGGCGGCCCCACACCATGAGGTAGCCCAAGCCGTCGCTTGAGGCTAGTAGCTCTACTGCAAGCAGTGACGACCATGCGGTACCAAGGGCCGTCTTGCATCCTGCGAGGACGGAGGGCGCCATCGCCGGAATGATGAGGTACCTTAGTCTTGCCCACGGCGATAGGCGAAGAACTGCTGCCGCCTCCTGGAGTCGTGAAGGGATGTCCCGCACTCCCATAGCGGTATGGAATGTCATGGGCACAATCACCGCCTTCATGACGACGACTATTTTGAGCGTCTCTTCGATGCCGAACCACAGCATGAAAAGTGGAATCCACGCCAGCGTTGGCACTTGGGCCAGTGCTGAAAACGTGGGGAGAAACAAGCGTTCTGCTCGTTCACTCAGACCTATCAATGTACCCAGAAGTACACCCACCAAGAGGCCAGAGGTCAGGCCTAAAACCAGTCTACGAAGACTGATCAAAATGCTGGCCACCAGGTCTTGTTGTGCAAGATCCAGTGCTGAACTCCAAACCACGGACGGTGAAGGTAGAACCTGACTGTTCAACCAATCGTAATGTGATGCCAGATGCCAGAGTATTACTATAGCTAGCGGTAGTATCAAGGGGGACAACGAGTGCGCGCATTCCCCGAATTTGAACAACCTGCTTCGAATGGGTTGGTCTTGCGGTATTGAAATAGACATCTTTGCTGCCTGTCTGACTAGGCGGGCGACTGAGAAGTCGGGCCGAGAAGGTGATCGAACACTGTATGGCGCGATGCTCTGGTGCTCAATTGCCTTCAGCGCATATTGACATGCACGGCTTGCATAAGTATTCAGTGCGGAACTTGATCGTAATCTTGCAGTAGTTGTATGAATGTCTGCCTTAGAGGAGTTGTCATTGTTCCCTTCAGTGAAATAATTCCATTTAAGATATTCCTGTCCTGCTGCGCCCCCTGGAAATCACTGGGCTCGATAACCCGGAGCAATCTTTTTTGAATATTATCTTCTATCATAGGGAGCAGGGCTGAGCAGCCAATGGTGTGTGAGTTTAGACTGATATCCATAATGGAGTAGCCGTTCTCGCAAAGTAAGCTCGGTATGTAGTCCGGCTCCGATAGGTAGGTGGACAGTAACTTCCTAACACCAAACGTACAGCCAATTGGATATTTTAAGATGTTGTATTTGTTTGGCGTTTCTTTGAATACTGGATGTTCAGCTTGAGCGTATAAGCACCACTTTCTTGGCGCGAGAGGAACTATTTGGTGGTTCTTGTCATCTTCAAAATAAAGTGTATTGCTTATGAAGAAGTCTATTTCGCCGCGGTTAAGTTTTAAGCTCAGTTCATTCCACTTATCCACAACAAATCGAGCCTTGGCATGTGGGTGGTTCTGCAAAAGTTTTGCGATTGCTTTAGGTACTATTGAGGCAGCCGCTACTGGGCCACAACCGAAATTCAAAACGGATTGAGCATTGCTGTTAAAGGCAGCAATCCTAAATGCCAGTTCGTCTGATTTTCTTAGAATCTCATTGGCGTAATCCAGCAGAACTTTGCCTTGCTGGGTAGGTGGAAGCCCTTTCTTTTCTCGGTGAACAAGATCACATCCCACTTGATGCTCTAAAGCCTGGATGCTTCGGCTGAAAGCGGGCTGTGACAAATTAACAGAATGGGCTGCAAGCACAAAGCTTCGGTGATTAATCAACGCAACGAAATGCCGCAAGTTTCTCAGTTCGAAATGCATCGTGTGCATACCCCTATAAGCCATACGCATTTGCGCGGGAATTGCTCGAATTTTAACCTCAAATAACAAATATTCACAACGAGCATCTTTTTTATTCCCTGGGGATATATGCATATGCAGCATCGGTTTAAGTGTCATCTGCTTTACTGGTCGGTCGCACTGGCTTACACATGGCAAGGTGCTTCTGTGTACGCAGACGATTTACCGATTTCAAAGCCAGAGGCAAGAGATGACTCCACGCTGTCCAAGGTGGTGGTGAACGCACGGCGCCGTGATGAGGCAGCTCAAGACGTGCCTGCCCCGATGACGACGCTGACCGGTGAGCATCTTCAGGACAATCGTGTGTCTGCGATACAGGACATTCAGCAACTTGCTCCTAGCGTCAACATGCCATTTTGGCACGCAGCGCAGAGCAGTCTGTCCATTCGTGGTATTGGCAACAACCCGAGGAACGACGGACTGGAAGGTAGCGCAGCCGTCTACATCGATAACGTGTATCTCAGTCGAACAGGCATGGCCGCCTTCGACCTGCTGGATATCGAACAGGTGGAAGTCCTGCGGGGAGCGCAAGGTACGCTGTTTGGCAAAAACAGCACGGCGGGCGTTGTGAACATCCGCACCAAGGCCCCGACCTTTTATCCCGAGAACCATCTCAGTGTGTCCACGGGCCAGTATGGATTGAAGGAGTATCGAGGAAGTTTCTCGGGGCCACTCACAGATGCTGTTGCTGGTCGCATTTCCCTTAGCCGCAGCGAGACCGATGGTTTCATCAAGAACGTCCACGACGGAGATTACCAAGGCCGCACCCGACAGGGCATTCGAGGGCAATTGCTGTTTGAGCCTGACGATGACTTCAGCTTGAGGCTGATCGCTGAGTACAACGATGAAGACCTCGACCTCACTCGTTCATTTTTGAGTTTTGGGCCACTGGCGAGCACCCGGGCACGATACGCCAGGGTAGGTGCGCAAGACCCCATCACCGACCCTAAGAAGCTAAAGGTCAATACGGACGGTAGAAACGGGAGCAAGGTATATCAGAATGCTCTCTCGGCTGAAGCCAACTGGAAGCTTGACGGAGGCTACTCTCTGACTTCTATCAGTGCTTGGCGGTTGTGGCAGTTCGATCCCTACAACGACGACCTCACCACCGCACCGGTATGGACGAACATGGGAGCGTCCGCCAATGCATCGCAGTTCTCCCAAGAAATCAGGCTCGCCTCGCCAAAGGATGACACGTTCGAATACGTCGTAGGCGCTTACTATTTCAAGGGTAGCGTCGGAAACAATCTGTTCTACAACTACGGCCCTCAAGCAGATGCCTGGTTTGGGCTACCTGTCGGGGCGCTGAGTAATGTCAGTTCTAAAATGCCTTCGAAGGTGTCCACGGACAGCTACGCCGTATTTGGCCAGGGCACTTGGCACTTGAATCCCCAGTGGGATTTGACGCTTGGATTACGAGGTACCTATGAAGAAAAGACGGGGAGGGTCAAACGTTATGAGCCCACCGGCGATTCGGTAACCGGTGCTGCGCTGGCTGCGAGGAATGCACGATTAGGGGCTTACGACTCCGGAAATCTGAAGATCTCGGGCAGCAGTCCATCTGGGATGGCATCGATAAGCTACAAGGTTAACCCGGATCTTATGGTTTACAGCAGCCTCACGCATGGCGAGAAATCAGGGGGCATCAACCCTTCACTACCTGGCAACGGTGCCTCTTCACTGCTAATCGGCCCTGAGCGTGCCAATGATGCGGAGCTAGGCTTCAAAAGCACGCTTTGGGGTGGGCGAGTGAGCTTCAACGCCAATCTCTTCTGGTCATGGATCACTGGTTACCAAGCGACTGTTTGGGATCGTGAGGCCAACACCAGCTATTTGAGTAACGTAGGCAGCATGCGAAGCAGGGGCATCGAGTTCGAGACCACCGTCATGCCAATCAAAGGCTTGACGCTTAATGCCAATGGTTCGTTTATCGATGCCATTTACATGGACTACCAGGACGGCCAGTGCCCGCCGGAAACGCCAGGTACTACCTGCAACCTGACTGGCAAGCGTGTATCCGGATCCCCCCGTCAGATCTTCAACGCCAATGCTCGATACCAGTGGGCGCTCGACTCCGGTATCAGGCCCTATCTGAATGCCTCGTATTCATACAGGGCGAAAAGCTTCGGTACCGGCGACGATTCAGATTATGGCGTGATCCCGTCCTATAGCCTGACCAACCTATCCGGAGGTGTTCGTATTGATGACGGGGACGCTCAATGGGATGTCTCGCTGTGGGTGCGAAACGTGTTCAACAAGTTCTACTACACCAGCGTGGCGACTGGGGCAGGCAACATCTTTGCGGGTACGATAGGTGATCCTCGCACCGTCGGTGCCACCGTGTCTTACGATTTTTGAAAAGTAGTGAATCGACGATGAAAAAGTATGTGTTGAAGTCAAGAAAGCTAATGGTCGCAAGCCTACTCATCCTGTTGAGCGGCTGGCTCTCTCCCGTAGCGTTTGCTGCGCCACCACCAACGGTCATTAGGCTCGCGGCTCCGGACAACGGTCTCGGGGGTAAAGAGCACTTCAACGGTGGTGTCGCGGATGTGCTTGTCTGGCGGCAATTGTTGGAGAAGGAGTTTCAGGAGGATGGCATCAAGGTGGAATGGCAGTTTTTCAAAGCTGCCGGCCCAGCGATCAATGAGGCCTTGGCGAACAAGCAGGTAGATTTTGCTTTCTACGGTGACCTTCCTGCGATCATTGGTAAAGCAAACGGGTTGGATATCACTCTCCTAGCGGCGACTGGCCGCCAAGGGAATGCTTATCTAGGGGTACGGCAAGGACTTGATGTCAAGTCATTGCACGACTTGAAAGGCAAGACACTTGCGGTTTTTCGAGGCACTATCTTCCACTTGTCTCTGGTGAATGCGTTGGCATCCGTGGGGATGACCGAGCGTGACCTGCGAGTCGTCAACATGGATCTTGCCGCGTCCACTGCAGCACTTTCCACCGGTCGGGTTGATGCTGTATGGGGGTCAAGCAATTTGTACGAACTGCAGGACAAGGGGCTTGCCTACGTTGCACTGTCCAGTGGAGATCTCGGTGGAGTAGGGGGCGTACAAAGCGTTCTGGTTGGGAGCAAAGAATTCTTGGCCAGCTATCCCGATATCACTCGACGCTTGCTGAGAGTCTTCGCTGGTGCCTACGACTGGATCAGCGTTCCATCGAACCGTCAAGTCTACCTGAGCGAGGCTGCACGTCGATCCGGGTTTACGCAGGAACAGGTTGATCGCGCAATGGGCACGCTGAGCTTTGGGGATATTCTTCAGCCAGATCTGGATGCGCCATTCATTGAATCGTTAGATAAGCAGGTATCGCTTGCCAAAGAAATGCGCTTGATCAGGAAGTCGTTCAATGCCGCAGATTGGGCTGACACAAGACCACTACTCGAGGCCAAAGCTCTGCCTAGCGCTGACATCGTCAAGGCGATATCTCAATAGGGGGTAGAAGGGCCCCGAACGGGGCCCTATCTATCAGCTGACCACGCACCTGAAACCAATATGACTTGTGGGGCTATCGATTGACTGTGGGTGTCGCGCTGCGGGTCGATACCTCTTGCAGTAATTAGGTGCGCACAGATGCGATCCGCCTTTGAGTACTTTCCTGGGCACCGGCGCAGGGTCGAAGGGGTCAAGGCTTCTCCGTTTTAGCACTTCCTCTGTCGAGCAGCATGATCGCATGGGCTGGGCGGTGGGAATGTTCCACCAGTCACTCGTCCACTCCCATACATTCCCAATCATATCGGCCAGGCCATAGCCGTTAGAGGGGAAACTGCCAACAGGCGATGTTCGCAGCCAACCATCGGTCAATTCATTTTCATGAGGGAAGGCGCCTTGCCAAAAGTTGGCCATCATCGCGCCGCCTGGGGCTAGCTCACCCCCCCAAGCGTACTCAGCGTCCGCCAAGCCACCTCGTGCCGCAAACTCCCACTGGTCTTCCGTCGGCAGGGTCTTCCCAGCCCACGTTGCAAAGGCAAGCGCATCTTCATAAGCGATGTGTACGACTGGGTGGTCGAGCAGGTCATCAATGCTACTTCCGATACCCAATGGCGCCTTCCAGCACGCACCGGGGCTGTACTCCCACCATGTGTCCGAGTTCGCAGTAGGTTGAACAAAAACAGCTGAACCCGCGCCCGGGTTTGAGTCACATGCATCGGTCGGGTTTTTCTCGGCAAGGGTGACAAAACCGGTGGCGGCCACAAACGCTTCGAAATCCCGATTTGTGACTGGACTGCGATCGATCCAGAACGCGGCCACTGTCCTTTCCTGCCGAGGGGCCTCTTCGGGGTAGAAACTGTCGCTGCCTTTCAGGAATCGGCCTGCTGGAATAAAGCACATTCCCTCCGTCGACCCACGAGAATTGGATAACTCATCGCTTAGCGTCATATCGAATAACCTCAATCTAAACAGTTATTTGCACTTGCATATGCATCTGCATATATTTGTAACATAGCGGAATGGCCGTCGCGGGTGAAGCCCTAACAGCGCCGTATTCATAGTCACCTACCTGAGGTAAGCATGAGCGAAGAAAAGGACGCCCCTACATCCAAACGACCCAACGTGGTCATCATCATTGCGGACGATATGGGTTACGGGGATCTGTCTTGCTACGGCAGCAAGCTTGTAGAAACCAAGCACATCGATAGCATCGCTAAAAAAGGCGTAAGGTTGACCGCCGGATACGCCTCCGCTCCGCTGTGCAGCCCCTCGCGCGCGGGCTTGATTACCGGGCGTTACCAGCAGCGCTTTGGGTTCGAGCAGCAGGTTTCATCTGGAGCGTTCCCTGAGCGGCACCCTGTTCGAAACGCTGATGGTTCACTTGCGGAACTACAGGGTGAGGCGGAGTTTTTGCGACGAGGAATCCCTAAGTCGGAAAAAAACATCGCCGAGCTCTTCAAGGCAGCTGGCTATAAAACCGGTGCGATCGGGAAGTGGCACTTGGGACACGGAGCAGAATTCCTCCCGCAGAATCGCGGTTTTGATCACTCGGTAGTGTTTTACGGCAATACCAGCCTGCAATCTACAAATCCTGACGATCCAGACATGTTCAGTCTCAAGGTCGACTTTCACGACGAAATACCGGACACCGCCTGGACACGGGAGGGGCTGAATGAAATTCGCGAAAACGGCGAAATTATCGATATCGACCAGTACCTGTTGTTCTACTTCCGAGACCGGGCAGAGCAGTACATCAACGAGAACAAGGATGAACCCTTCCTCCTGTATTTCGCAATGAATTCGCCGGTACCTCCGCTTCAGGTACCTCGCCACTACTTCGATTCATTGAAGGAAACGATCCCTAACATCGCCGTGCGTGGCTACAACGCCCTCTTGCTGGCGCAGGATGACGCCGTAGGGGCGATTTTGGAAACGCTTCGAAGAAATGGGCTTGAGGACGACACCATCGTGGTGTTTGTGAGTGACAATGGCACGGCCACGAGCCGCCCGGGCAGCAATGCTCCTTTCTCTGGGGGCAAGTTCTCTACGTGGGAAGGGGGCATTCGCATGCCATACGTCATGCAGTGGCCAGGCCAGATTCCAGCTGGCCTCATTTTCTCTAAGCCAGCTTCTACATTGGACATTCTGCCGACGGTAGCAGCTGGGTGCGGAGTCTCGACTGAACGCTCGCAGCCCCTCGATGGGGTAGATTTGTTGCCGTATTTCAAAGGTAATGTCGAGGATGCGCCCCATGAGGCCCTTTTCTGGAAACTTGATGGCTATTCTGCAGTAAGGGTTGGTAAGTGGAAGCTCTATCTTGAGACGCTCGAAGAGGTCGCGATGTTGTTCGACCTCGAAGCAGATCCACAGGAGCTGAACGACCAATCAGCAGAGCAGCCTGAGGTTTTCGAGGCCCTCAAAGCGCGCTATGAGGCATGGGAAGCCAGTTTGCCGCCCAGAGCTTGGACAAACTATTACGGGGGTTTCCGTCGCAAGGTAGGTTTACAGGGGCGTTGAGTTATGAAGGCTAACACACTATAAAGGCTAGTTTGACCGATATGAGTCTGACAATGACTGCTAACCATGAAATCCTCAATGAGCTGCAAGGCCTTAATCTTGCTGAGTTCTTGCCACACCGGTTGGCTGTCTTGTCCAGGCTCGCGCAATCGCTCCTTGCCTCCGAGCTTGCCCAATTCGACATGTCTATCTCTCACTGGCGAATTTTCCTTTGCTTAGCGAAGAACGGGCCGTCAACTGTCAATGGAATCGCGGATTTCACCAAGATTTCTCAGTCAGCGTTGAGTCGCGCTATTTCGAAACTTGATGAGCGTGGATTCGTTTGCAAAACTAAGAATCCGGAGGATCGCAGGCTGGCCGCGATATCTATCACAGAAGAAGGGTTGCGTCAGCTGAACTTAGCAATCGCGACTATCACCGCGACTTGGGATTCTTTGCTCGTCGAGCGGGGCGTTAATAAAGGTGCTTTTCTCGATACGGTCAACGACATAATTGTTCGCCTCGGTGGCGACTAGATCGGGAACTATAGTAAGCACTTAATTTTTTAATATTGCCGCTGGCCGATAGGTCGGTGGCTTTCGTTCGCCCGGAATTTGTTTGGCGAGCGGCATCGTTGGAACTCACATGTACCGTACCTTCCAATCTTTAACACGTTGCCTGCTTGTGTTTCCTTTGCTTGCGCAAGCTGCATCTGCCGATACGTTCGATGACAGTAAGCTAGTATTGGACTTTAGAAATTTCTACATGAATCGAAATTTCGTAAATGATAAGGCGCCAGTATCAAAACAGTATAGCTGGTCGCAAGGTGTGCTAGGAAAATTCTCATCGGGATACACTGACACTCCCGTTTCGCTTGGGTTTGATCTCAATGCTCAGTATGCACTTCGCCTTGACTCTTCGGGGAATGATGGCTCATTACCGTTTGGCAATGATTCAAAGAAGACCACGCCGAGTTATGGTAGGGCCGGTGCGACGCTCAAACTTAGGTACAATCAGACTGATGCTTGGATAGGTGATCAGCAGCCCAATTATCCAATCATGGGTAGTGAGACATCTCGACAATTGCCGTCAGTGGCGCAAGGTGCTGTGGTGCAGAACCGCGACCTGGAAGGTCTGACACTCACTGGAGGGCGCTTCTGGTCTCAAGTAACCCGAGAGTCCTCAGAGCACGCAGAACTATATTTGATGAATCAAAGCAAAGGAAGTGCGAGTGATGATGGGCTGGATTTCTTCGGCGTTGACTACGATGTAAGCCAAAATTTCAGACTCAGCCACTGGCAATCTGTTTTGCATGATATTTATAAGCAGCGTTATGTGGGGGGGCAGACCCGGACACACTTTGGTGAGGGGAAGGTGCTGGGCTTTGACGTCCGACTCAACGATTTTCGCGCGGATGGAGATCGTCGAGGTGGGGATATCGATAATAGGAACTATGGTGTCGGGCTAAGCCTTACCCAGGGAAACCATCTGATTGGAGCAACGTATCAGAGGATGTTGGGACAAACGGGATACCCTTTACTCAGCGGTAACACAGATGTCACTGCTTTGGTAGGGTGGTCTTCACTCGGCTTCATCCGACCCAATGAGCACTCTTGGTCAATTCGTCATGTCTACAATATGGCTGGAATTGGCCTGCCTGGAGGTCGGTTTTTTACCCGCTTTAGCAAGGGCACGCAGATTGATCGCGGAGCTGGCTTAGCGAGGGACAAAGAGACGGAAACTGATTTTATTGCTGATTATGTATTTCAGACGGGGGCCTTGAAGAACCTCGCGATACAGCTGCGCTACATACCGATTAGACAAAAGTATGGATCGGATGCTGATACTATTCGCTTTAATGTCAATTATTCCTGGCATGTTTTTTGATGGAGCACGGCTTGATACGCTCTCTGAGGCAGCAGGAGTCGAATACACTTTTGACCAATGGCCATTGAAATCTTTGTCTACCGCAGGATGGCGAGCGACATCTATCGGCTGTTGACGTGCCTAAGATCCTGGTTTAGATGCTCCAGCCTTAATGACCGCACGACCGATGCTAACTCGTTGGGTATTTCCATTGTGACTGCCAGGGCGTCAAGCGTCGGGGCAGGATCATCGTAAACGACACCTTCCAGCCTCACCGTTGCGGCACTGAATCGAGTATCGAACTAAAGACGGTCTGCTAATTGTCTCGCAACATTTTGATCACTTTGGAAGAGCCGGTCAGGGGGACGGCCCGCTAGTGCCCTGAGCGCTTAATTCATTAGCTTATTTTTTATCACGCTCAGC
>NZ_JACVVF010000023.1:0-86582 GCF_016648095.1 Pseudomonas sp. S32 | reverse complement strand
CGGCGCATCGCGAGCTGCGCTCGCTCCTACGTTTGTTTCGGGCCAATTAGGTCTGTGCCATTGGTGCGCGTATGCCCTGGCGCATGTCGCGGTACCGTATCGCGCCTGTCACAGGCAAGACTGGCCCGGCAAGAACCGCGCGCGGGATTTCACCCACGGCAAGGCCAGCCACTTCATTGTGCTGGGTGTGCTGTTCACCCTGGCCTTCGTGGCGGTTCTGATCGGGCTGGTGCAGTTGGCCCTGCACCTGGCACGCTAGCTTACTGGTGGCTGACCCAGTACACCGCGGTGACGACCACCAGCAGGATCAGGCAGAGGATTGCCCAGGCATCCACGCTGCTATCGGGTTTGCGCGCCTTGGTTGAGTTGGCCATTGCATCGCCTCTTGTAGTGGTTATGGGAATGCACTTCACCACCAGCAGTTAAGACCAGCAATGCCCTTCCCTCAAGCAGGGGCTTTCAGTACTCGACCGGTGACGTGAGAAACGGATAACGATAGCTGGGCGGGTGACCCACTGCGCTGTAGGCCTTGAAATCCACACCGTAATCGGCAAGCGCCAGGCGCTTGAGCCAACGCCTGGCCTTCGCCTGGTCAATGCTTTGCAGCACGGGCAGGCTGTAATCGCCACCACCGTCACGGGCAAACGCCAGCCCCCTGGCGTCATCGTGCAGCATCACCATGGCCCACCCTCCCAAGGTGAAATGCCCACCCATCAGCACGCTCAAACGCCCGTCAATGCGCGCACGCAGGGCCTCGGACGAACTGTTCACCGCACTGAACACCACGTCACGCCCAGGCTTGCGCCCAGCCTCTTCGAACGCTTGCATGGCCCCAAAAGCCATTTCGTCGTTTGCCGACCACACCAGGCGGGTGTCGGGGTAACGCTGCAGCAGCAGCTGCGCCTGTTCATAGGCACGCTCGCGACTCCAGCCGCCATACACCACCTGGCGCAAGCGCACCTGCGGAAAATCCGCCAATGCCCGGCGCATGCCGTCTTCACGCCGTTGCGAGGCGGGGGTGGTCTTTACGCCAGAAAAGGCAAGCAGGTCTAACGTGCCTTCACCCTTCGGCAACTGCGCCACCATCTCATGGAGCATCTGGAAACCCGCCTGTTCATCGTTGGTGGTCAGCGTACCCAGTGGCATGGCGTATTTGTCGGGCTGGGCGGCTACCCTGCGCGCCTGGCCAGCAGTAAGGCCATTGTTGACCAGCAGCAGCTTGACCCCGGTACCCTGCGAAAGGCGCATGATTTCCGGGGCGACGTACTGCTCGTTGACCAGCACCAGGTAGTCGGGTCGCTGCGGCCCATCCAGGGCCGCGCGGGCCTGTTTCATCACCACATCGGCGCGGCGCTCGCTGTACTCTACACGCAGGTCCATGCCCAGCTCGTCCGCGGCTGCCTGCATGAAGCGGGTGTAGCTGGTCCAGAAGGTTTCGTTCGACAACCCAGGGTTGAGGAAAACCACCGAAGCCGCTTGCGCCCCCGCCGTCAGCGGCAGGGCGAGGCACAGGCTTTGGCACAGGGCCTTGAACATGGGCTGACATCTCTGCAAAGCAAACCGCGGATTATAACGCCCCCAGGCCATCGACGGCACAAATGGCAGTCAGTCTCACATAGTCCATTTGGTTCTTTTCATATGCTAAAACATCACTTTAGCGCATAACCGCAACCTGCTATCGTTCCCCGGCTCCGTACCGGAGTGCGCGGCCGTGCGCGCGAATAGCTGCATGCCTGAGACAGGACTTTTATGTACGTATACGACGAGTACGATCAGCGGATCATCGAGGACCGCGTCAAGCAGTTCCGTGATCAGACCCGCCGCTACCTGGCCGGTGAGCTGAGCGAAGAAGAATTCCGCCCTCTGCGCCTGCAGAACGGCCTCTACATCCAACGATTCGCGCCAATGCTGCGTGTCGCCGTGCCGTACGGCCAGCTGAACGCCCGGCAGGTTCGCACCCTGGCCAAGATCGCCCGCGACTACGACAAGGGCTATGCGCACATTTCCACCCGCCAGAACGTGCAGTACAACTGGCCGGCGCTGGAAGACATCCCCGACATCCTCGCCGAGCTGGCCACCGTGCAGATGCACGCCATCCAGACCAGCGGCAACTGCCTGCGCAACACCACCACCGACCAATTCGCCGGCGTGGCCGCAGACGAGGTCATCGACCCGCGCCCATGGTGCGAAATCGTGCGTCAGTGGACCACCTTCCACCCCGAATTCGCCTTCCTGCCGCGCAAGTTCAAAATCGCCATCAACGGCTCGCAACAAGACCGCGCCGCCATCGAAGTGCATGACATTGGCCTTGAGCCGGTGCGCAACGAGGCCGGCGAGCTGGGCTTCCGGGTACTGGTGGGCGGTGGGCTTGGCCGTACCCCGGTGGTGGGCTCGTTCATCAACGAGTTCCTGCCCTGGCAGGACCTGATCAGCTACCTGGACGCGATCCTGCGCGTGTACAACCGTTACGGCCGCCGTGACAACAAGTACAAGGCGCGGATCAAGATCCTGGTCAAGGCACTCACCCCGGAAGTGTTCGCCCAGAAGGTCGAGGCCGAAATGGCCCACTTGCGTGGCGGCAGCAGTACCCTGACCGAAGCGGAAGTGCAGCGTGTGTCGCGCCACTTCGTCGACCCTGATTACCTGGCGCTGGAAAACGTCGACTACGCCGCGCTGGATGCCGATTTCCCCGGCTTCGCCCGCTGGCGTGCGCGCAATACCCGCGCCCACAAACGCCCAGGTTATGTGGCGGTGACGCTCTCTCTCAAGCCTACCGGCGTGGCGCCAGGCGACCTCACCGACAAGCAGCTCGATGCGGTGGCCGACCTGGCCGAGCGCTACAGCTTTGGCTTCCTGCGCACGTCCCACGAGCAGAACATCATCCTCGCCGACGTTGAGCAGCGCCAGTTGCACGCGCTGTGGCAGGAGCTGCGTGAAGGGGGCTTCGCCACCCCGAACATCGGCCTGCTGACTGACATCATCTGCTGCCCAGGCGGCGACTACTGCTCGCTGGCCAATGCCAAGTCGATCCCGATTGCCGAATCCATCCAGCGCCGCTTCGATGACCTGGACTACCTGTTCGACATCGGCGAACTCGACCTGAACATCTCTGGCTGCATGAACGCGTGCGGCCACCACCACGTCGGCCACATCGGCATCCTTGGCGTGGACAAGAAGGGCGAGGAGTTCTACCAGGTTTCGCTGGGCGGCAATGCTGCACGCGGCGCCAGCCTGGGCAAGATCCTTGGCCCATCGTTCGCACAGGATGACATGGCCGACGTGATCGAGAAGCTGATTGCCGTGTACGTCGAGCAACGCACCGAAGACGAGCGTTTCATCGACACGTACCAGCGCATCGGCATCGACCCCTTCAAGGAACGCGTGTATGCAGCGAATCATTAAGAACAACCAGATCGTCGACGAAACCTGGCACCTGCTGCCCAAGGAAACATCGTTCGACGAGCTGACCAACTGCGACGACTACATCGTGCCCCTGCAGATGTGGCGCGACCACGCCCATGCCCTCAAGGCCCGTGACGGTGGCCTGGGTGTGTGGCTGGACAGCGATGAGGAAGCCGAAGAAATCGGCGAAGACGTGCAGCACTTCCAGGTGATTGCGCTGAACTTCCCGGCATTTACCGATGGGCGCAGTTATTCCAATGCTCGCCTGCTGCGTGACCGCTTTGGCTTCAAGGGTGAACTGCGTGCCATCGGCGACGTACTGCGCGACCAGCTGTTCTTCATGGCCCGTTGCGGCTTCGATGCCTTTGCCATCCGCGCCGACAAGAACCCGGAAGAGGCCCTGCAAAGCCTCAAGGACTTTTCGGTGACGTACCAAAGCGCCACCGACGAGCCCCTGCCCTTGTTCCGTCGTCGCTGATCATTCGCTTTGCAGCCAGTTGCGGGCGCGGGCTTGCCCGCAACTGGCTATTGCACCACGCGAAATTATCAACTCCCGCAGGTAAGCATTCTCCTCAGGCCAACCGCGTACTACGCTCCTCTTGCACAGTCACCCGCCGAGGAGTTACCTGATGTCCCGCCCACCCCTGCCCCCGTTCACCCGTGACAGCGCCATCGAGAAAGTTCGCCTGGCCGAAGACGGCTGGAACAGCCGCGATGCCGCCAAGGTCGCCCTGGCCTATACCCCGGACACTGTCTGGCGCAACCGCGTCGAGTTCCCCCGTGGCCGCGCCGAGGTACAAGCCTTCCTTACCCGCAAGTGGAACCGCGAGCTGGACTACCGCCTTATCAAAGAGCTGTGGGCGTTCACCGACAACCGTATTGCCGTGCGTTATGCCTACGAGTACCGCGATGACAGCGGCCAGTGGTTCCGTGCCTACGGCAACGAAAACTGGGAGTTTGCTGAGGACGGCCTGATGCACAATCGCCACTCCAGCATCAACGAGCACCCCATCGCCGAAACCGAACGCAAGTTCCACTGGCCGCTGGGGCGCCGCCCCGATGACCACCCCGGCCTCTCTGAACTGGGGCTTTGAAGCCAGGCCGGGCTGCCTTGGCGGCTGCGGCATGGATACGCCGGCGGGCCACTTGTTTCAACCTGGCTGCCCAAGGTGCCCTGCCTGCACGCAGTTCAGCCGCCAAGTTGTGTACAGTAGGCCTACAACAATGCCCGCACAGGAGCCCGGCACATGACCGTGACGCTGTCCCCCCTGCAGATCGACTGCGACTTCGATTCCGGCAACATCCAGGTGATCGATGCCAATGACCCCGCCCATGTACGGCTGGCCATACGCCCGGACACCCACAGTGGCCACTACCAGTGGTTCCACTTCAAGGCAAGCGGCCTTACCCTTGGGCAAACCCACCGTTTCAGCCTGGAAAACGCCTCCGGCTCCTCCTATCGCAACGCCTGGCACGGTTACAACGCCGTGGCCTCCCATGACCAGCAAACCTGGTTCCGCGTGCCCAGCCAGTTCGACGGCACGGCGCTTTCGTTCGAGGTGACAGCTGAGCAACCACAGATGTGGTTCGCCTATTTCGAGCCCTACTCACGCGCCCGCCACAACCAGTTGATCGAACGTGCCCGCCAGGTGCCTGGCATCGAGTTGCTGGCCAGTGGCCGCAGCGTGCAGGGCCGCGATATCCCTCTGCTGCGGGCCGGTGACGCCGCGCCGGGCAAGCGCAAGCTGTGGCTGATTGCACAGCAGCACCCCGGCGAGCACATGGCAGAGTGGTTCATGGAGGGCGTGATCGACCGCCTTCAAGCCAACGACGAAACCATTCAGCAGCTGTTGGCCAAGGCTGACCTGTACCTGATCCCCAACATGAACCCGGACGGCGCCTTCCTCGGGCACCTGCGCACCAACTACCCGGGCAAAGACCTCAACCGCGCCTGGCAGGACGCCAGCATCGAGTTCACGCCTGAAGTGTTCTTTGCCCAGGCGCAGATGAAGCAATACGGCGTGGACGCATTCATCGACGTGCACGGCGACGAAGAAATCCCCCACGTGTTCACCGCCGCCTGCGAGGGCAACCCGGGGTACTCTGCACGCCTCGCCCAGCTTGAAGAGCACTTCCGCAGCACCCTGTGCAGCCTGACGGCTGACTTCCAGACGCAGCACGGCTACACCCGCGACGCGCCCGGCCAGGCCAACACCACCCTGGCCTGCAACGCAGTCGGCATGGCCTACGACTGCCTGTCGCTCACCTTGGAGATGCCTTTCAAGGACCATGACGACGCACCCAATGCGGTCACCGGCTGGTCGGGCGCACGGTCGAAGGCACTGGCCAGCGCCGTGCTGGATACGCTGGCGAACATGGTCGACCGCTTGCGCTGAGCCTCAGAACTGAACGTCCAGTACCACACTGTCGGAGTAGCTCGCGGCCGGGGGTGTGGGCTGGTCGGTGTACACCCTGGCGTTGTAGTTAAACACCTGGCTGCCGGTGCCGGTGCCCGCACCTGGGTTGATGTCTGCATCGGCGCTGGCACGCCTGGCGCTGCCCGCCGCTCCCCAGCGCACCGTGCCTGCGCTTTTGAAGATGTCGTAGGCCAAGTAGTTGTTGGCGCTGGACTTCATGCGCCGACGCCCCCCAGCGGCGTTTTGCCCGTCATCCAGCCCAACGGTATAGCTGCTGCCCTTGGTGCAGGAAACGTTGAGGCTTTGGGCCACCGTGCCGAAGGCCGTTACCACGGGTGCAGCGGCAAAGGTGATGTTGGGCGTGGTGATCTGGCAATCATTGGTGACGGTAAGGCTGACGGTAAGGGCCTGCACGCCCTCACTGTTGTCACGGCCAACACATAATCCAGCCAGGCCAATGCCTTCGCAGTAATTCCAGGCCCAACCCAACGTCAGGGTCTCCTGATACACGCCCGCCGCCACGTTGCTGCCGAGCTGGGTACGCAGATAAAGCGGTACTGCCTTCGGCGCGCCACCCAATAGCCCCAGTAATTCGAGGATACCGGTACGGCCGTACTCGAACGCCACGCCTCGGGTGATCGGGTAACGGCTGGTGGCATCGGCGTACAGGGTGTAGGCGATTACATCGCCATTGGGGCCCACCAAACCGCCTGTGGCGGCTTGCACTGTCAATTTGAAGGAGTCAGACGCGCTGAGCACCCCAAGCACAGTCCCATTGCATTGCAAACCGGCGTTGAGCGTGGAGGCCGATTGCACTGCGCTGCGCACCTGGGTGGAATTGAGTGTGCCGAACAGCGCTGGCGTGGTGGGCACGGCCGCACACTTGGCCCACGCCGGCCCGGCACACAGCAGCGCCACCAGTGCCCAGCCCTGGCCTGGCAGGCCACTCATCTGCACACCAGTGGGCCGACTTGCGCTATGGCACCCGCAGAGTCGGGCAATGTGAATTCGACATTACAACGCCCACCCCCTTCGACCTCGACCTGCAACTGGTTGGCGGTCGCCAGGTTTTCCAGATACACCAACCCGTCCCAACCCACCACCGCCTGCGCGCCCGTCTGCGTGTGTGTGACACGGCTGCCCAGGCTCAGGTGGCGCTGCCCGGCATCCACCAGCTCGATACTTGCCGCCAGCACCCGACGCAATTCGAACTCCAGCAAGTAACCACTGCCACGGCGTACGGCCACCCGCTGTTCCACCTGGGTGGCGAGCACGTCGGGCGGCAGGTCCATAGGGTCGATTTCATATTTGCCGCGGTAGTAGGCACTGCTGTAAGGCACTAAAAGCTGGCCGTTGGCATTGGTGCGCCCCACCTGCTGGTTCTCGTAGCGCACCGGTACGTCGGCATAGCCCGCAGTGCTTACCACCACAAAGGCATCATCGATGCGGTTGGCGGCAAACAGGCCCTCGCCCATCCACACCAGCGACCCGCTGACGTCGGCCCAACGGGTCATCGCGCCGCTGCTGCCGTAAACCCCGGCCTGCATCTGCACCGCCTGCAGGCGCCAGGTCAGGTCAGCCTGACGGTAAGCCTGGCGGTCACTGCCCGTGGCATAACCCAGGTTGTAGCCCACACCGGTGGCCAACGGCGTGGCGTGGCTGTAATTGACGCGCTGCAAGCTTTGCCCCTCCCTGCTACGCTCGACGCCAATGGCCAACGTACCGCTGAGGCCAAGCGGAATCACCCACTGCGCCTGCACGGCCCATTGGCTGCTGCTCAGTTCACGGTTGGCCGACAGGTACAGGCTGCTGTTGCCCCATAACGGCCTGCTGTAGCTAAGGTTGAACAGACGGGTACGGGTGCCGTCGCCGGCGCGCACATCGAAATAGCCTGCGCCTACGTTGCCGTATTCGTTCAGGTTCAGGCTGACCGTTAGCTGCTCGCTGCTGCGGCTCAGTTGCATATCGGGCCTGTCGACGCGTGTCAGGTCGGCATAGTCGCCGCGACGCTGCAGCCGTTGATAGCTGAAGCCAAGGTGCTGGCTGTTGTATTGGTAACCCAATGCCAGTTGATGCCCTTGGCCGCCCTGGAAACGGCTTTGCGTCAGCGCCCCATTGATAACGCCGAACTGGCCCGCGCGCAGGTTGCCGCCCAGCCCGCCCAACGTCAGCGAGGGCGCAACTTCGGCGTGGGTTTCCAGGGTAAAGGTGTCACTCAGGCCGTGGCGCAGGCTGGCCGATGACACGCCCGGGCCATAGCCGAAATCACGCACACCGTAGTCGCGGCGCAGGCTACCGGCCGCCAGCGCGTAGTCCGACATGCCCTTCTGCAGCAGGCTGCTGGTCACGTAGAACGGCAACGTGGTGGACACTTGCCGGCCCAGGGCGTCGGTGGTCACCACCACAGCCTCACCCGCCCCATTGATAAACGGCACGTTGGTCAGCGTATACGGCCCCGGCTGCAATTGCGCAGTGCTGGACCGGTAACCATTGATGAACAGCTCCAGCGAGGTGGGCACAGCCGCCTCCCCGGCGAAGGCCGGCAACGGGTAGGTCACCAGGTCTGGCCGTGCTGCAAAGTCGCGGGCCACCTGCAGGCCACCCAGGCGTACCGAGCTGCTCCAAGGCAGTGCCGCGGTGATCAGGTCCCCCGCTTCGTAGGTCAGCAGGCGGTGCTCATCGGTGAAACGCCAGGTGGTGTCGTAGCGTAGAAAACCCTCGCGTGAACTGCGCCGGCCCCTGTCGTTGAATGCGCTTCGCCACTGGCCGGTGCTCGACAGCGTGCCCCAACGGTCGAACACCCGCAGTTCGTTCCACGCAGCCAGGTAGGTGCCCGCATCATCGGTGTCGTTCAGGTACAGGTCGTAATTGAACAATGCGCCAAAGCTGCTGCGTGCCTCACTGGGCGGGTACAGGGTGCGATCCCCTACCTGCTGATCAGGCAACCACGCGGCCGGCACCTGCAAAAGCAGGCGCTGGTTCTGGGTATCGTAGTCACTGTGAAGGCCCGCAACCGCGTCCAGCGACACCTCGCCGACCGGGCTGCCTGGCAGGTTCAACCCCGCTGCCTGCAACACGGCGCTGTCCACGTATAACTGCCCGGCGCGCTGTTGCACCGGCACCAGTTCAGCCTTGGGCATCTGATTCACCAACAGATCCAGATAAAGGGTAGCGTCGGCCACCGCCGACAGTTCGGTGGGCGGCGGGGGCAGCTCGTCCGCCAGCACCCATGGCGTTAGCTGCCCAGCCATGACCAGCAGCAGGCACCCACTGCAGGCCGTCGTGCACCGCTTCACTCGCGGGTCCCCACCATCGCCGGGCCCTCCCTGGCCCCTGCACCGCACGCCAATGCGGCATCCTTACTGCCGACTGATAACGGCGTCGCCCTGCCCGTTCACCCGGGCTTTCAGCACACTGCCGGCGCCAAGCGCCTGAGGGGCTGGCCACTGCATGGTGGCGCCAGGCAGCACATACCCCAGCAACCCATCGGCCAGCGGCCTACTCTGCGCGCCGTGCTGTAGCACGGCATCGGTCAGGCGTGCATGCACCGGGCCGACATTGCGCAGCTCCACATAAGGTTTGCCCTGTACCGTTACCGGGCGCCAGGTCAGCTGAGGCTTGCCCACGCCCTGCGCTGCGCGCGGGTCGGCAGGGTCCGGCTTGCCCCGCAATCCCTCGCCGTACACGAACAACGGGACCGAGTAGCGCATCTGCAGGCGTATCGCTGCCATCGTCCCCGCGTCGGCCTTGTCCAGCGGGATCACGGGCGGGATTTCGTCGATCACGATGCGGTAGGCCTGCTCTTGGCCGGCCGGCGCGGCGCCGGTGCGTGTCAGCCTGATCAACTGCTTCTGCCCGGGGGCGAGTGTGGCAACCGGTGGGCTGCCGATGATCTCGCGCTGGGGCTTGAACTGCTCCTTGGCCTCCAGCTGACGCCAGGCGAACACGCGCACCTGCAGGTTGGCCGCCACGGTGCCACGGTTTTCCAGCCATAGCGCGCCGGCTTTCTGGCCGGCCTCCAGCACCGGGTCGATGGGCCAGATGAGCACAGACGTTGCAGCCCCCACCTGAAAGCTGGCCCAGTACATCAGCATCAGCCACCAGCACCTGCCTGTTCTGCCTGGTTTCATGGAGCCCTCCCTGGACTCTGCGCGTGGCAACCGGGTTGGCTACCAGCTGAAAGTGACTTGCACCACGTCGGAATAGGTACCAGGCGGCAGGTTGCCGGGCAATTGCACCCGCCCGTACAACGCCAGTTTGACCGCCGCAGGGTCGGTGTATGCGACACCCACGCTCTGCCCGATACCCAGGCCCTGGGCCAACGCCGCATCCCGGTACAGCTGATAGCTCAGCAACTGCGCGCCACCCGCCCGCTTGAGATTGCGCGCGCCGCCTGCGCCGTTCTGGCCCCCATCCAGGCTCATGCTCAATGCCACACCCGGCGTGCACTGAAGGGTGACGGTGGCACCCCCAATTGCCGCAGTGAGCGTGGCGGTGGACAGCGCTGACTGGCTGCCGTAATCCAGCGTGCCGTACTGGGTAGCGCCGCCCACCACCAGGCACCCCGGCACGACCTGAGCCGACACGGTGAAGCTGCTGACCGTGGCTGCGTCCAGCGGCGCTGCCAGCAACAGGCCTAACCCGGCGAAGTACCCCACAAACCTTGCGCGCATGGTTCAGAACGTCAGTTCGACCGCCACCGTGTCGGTGTAGACACCGGCAGGCAGCCCGGCCTTGCCACGTGCCTGGCCATACAAATTGACGGTCTGCGCCACCCCGGTGCTGGTCGGCAGGGTAATGGTGCCATCGATGGCGAGCAGCTGCGTGCGCCCGGCATCGGTGTAGAAGTCGTAGGGCACGAAGTTGCCCGCACCGTCAGCCAGCGCCCGTGTGCCACCGCTGGACTGGCCGTCGTGAGCCCCGGCCCGCACCCGGATGGCCGGTACTGTTCCTGCCGAACACAGCACGCTCAGGGCGCCACCGGCCCCTCCCAGCACCTGGGCATTGGCGGTGCCGAACAGGGCATCCTGCGTGCCGAAGTTCAAACTGCCGAAGTTCAACCCCGACGTGCCCGAGCTGCCATTGACCTGGCAGGCTGCGATCAGCGTCAGCGTGGAATTGATGGTGCCGGCGGTGGTCGCGGCCTGCGCGGGTGAAGCCAGTGCCAGGCACAGGCCGACCAGGATGCAGCATGAGAGGTGGGTTCGCATTGACGTCTCCTTGGGTTGCTACCAGTCCAATGTCACTCTCAGGGTGTCGCGGTAGAGCCCGGCCGGCAGTGCATGGGGTTGCGCTACCAGCACACCGTAGATGGGGATGGGTACCTGCCGGGTAGTACCGATGGTGAACGCACGGGGTTGGCCGACGTCGTAGCGGCTGTAGCCGCTTGGGTCGACGGCCAGTTGGTAGGGCAGCAACTCGCGCCCATTGCTAAGGCGGCGGATGCCATCATCACCGTTCAGGCCGCCGTTGATATGCACATTGAAGGCCCGCACTTCGGGGGTACAGCTGATCTGCAGGCTGCCCGGCCCGACATCGCCGAACAGGCCACGCAGCGCAGAAGCCCAGTCCGGCTGGCGCTCGCCTGAACCTGCTGGATCAGGGGTAACCACCGCTGCAGGGATGGTCATGTCGCTGCTGATCATGCAGGCAGCGCTGATTACCAGCCGTGCCTGGATGAACCCGCTACTGCTGCCGTGCGCTACACCACCCGGGACCAGCAGCGGCCCTACAGTCAACAGCAGCAGCGAAGCGCGGCTCATGGCGTAACCTCCCTGTTCGGCCCTTGTCGATCTATGCTGGGCTTGAGCGTAGCAGTGAGGCGCATGGGCAAACGGGCGGGGATGCCGTTTTTTGGTATTAGCAAAAAAGCGATAGGGCACGCGATACACCCCAACGCACTGAGCCGAACGCTTTGCAGACGGCGCGCTCAAATTGGCAAACAACGGCAACCCGAGCGATATTCTGATAGGGTGTATCACCATCATCCTGCCCAGACTCATGCGGCATGCATGGACCTAATCGACAGGAGCGTTTTCATCAATGACGACAGACTTGACGCTGGCCCAGGCGGTGGAGCGCTGTGCCCAGGAACCTATCCAGATTCCCGGCAGCATTCAGCCCCATGGTTTTCTGCTTGTGCTTGATGAAAATGACCTGAGGGTGTTGCAGGCGAGCGAGAACGCCCAACAGTGGTTAGGCATATCCGCTGCATCGCTGGTTGGTTCGCCCTTCAGTGACGTTGTCACTGGCGACTTCGATTTGCGCGCGCATCTAGGCAGGCTTCCTCAAGATGAGGTTTTCCCGTTTCATATCGGCGACGTGCAACTTCGCGAAGGCGCTCCATACCGTCAAGCATTGCACTTGCTGGCCCACCGCCATGATCAGGCGCTGATCGTCGAGTTGGAGGCGCCACGTCTGCCGGAAGATTTGGCCTCGCAGGGCGACTATTACCCCTTGGTGCGCAACTTCATAAGCACCGTGCATCTGGCTGGCACCCTTGAAGAACTGCTGCACCAGACGGTGCTGCAGCTCAAGCGCGTCACCGGTTTTGGCCGGGTGAAGGCCTATCGCTTCGACGCCGAAGGCAATGGGCAAGTGCTGGCGGAGGTCGCCGACCCCGATTACCCCAGCTTCATGGGCTTGTGCTTCCCGGCATCCGATATCCCGGCCCAGGCCCGTGAGTTGTACCGGGTCAACCGCATCCGCGTCATCGAAGATGCCAACTACCAGCCGTCACCGCTGGTGCCGGGCACCAACCCGCTCAGCGGCAAACCGCTGGACATGAGCTTTGCCAGCCTGCGCAGCGTGTCGCCGGTACACCTGCAATACATGCGCAACATGGGCACACTGGCCTCCATGTCGCTGTCGATCGTGGTGGATGGCAAGCTGTGGGGGCTGATCTCCTGCCACAACGCGCAGCCTCGCCCGGTCGACCTGCGTACCCGCACCGCCTGCGAACTGCTGGCCAGTGTGCTGTCGCTGCAGATTGAATCCCGCGAGTCGCACGCCGACACGCAGCGCCTGCTGGGGTTGCGCCAGCACATCGTGCGGATGATTTCGTCCATGGCTGACCATGACAGTGTCAACGAAGGGCTGCACGCCCTGCCCGAGGTGTTGTTGGCGTTTGCCGATGCCCAGGGCGCTGCCGTGATCTCTGCAGACCGTTGCGACCTGTATGGCCAGACACCACCCGAGTCGCAGGTCACTGCCCTGGTGCACTGGTTGTCCCGACGTACCGGCGGTCACGTCTTTCATACCGACAATGCGCGCCGGGACGTGGACGAGTTGCCTGAACTTGGCAACCATGTGGGCGGCATACTGGCGGTGGCTATCTCGCAGATCCATTCCCATTACCTGCTGTGGTTCCGGCCCGAGCAGGTGCGCACCGTTGAATGGGCGGGGCAGCCGACCAAGCGGGTGGGGCCGCAAGGTAACCTGGACCCGCGACACAGCTTCGAGCGCTGGCAGGAACAACTGAGCGGCTATTGCGCCCCGTGGGACCCACTGATTGTGGAGGGGGTCAGCGAACTGCGTACGGCCGTGATGGGCATCGTGCTGCGCAAAGCCGAAGAAATGGCCCAACTGGCGGGTGAACTGCGCCGCTCCAACAAGGAGCTGGAGGCGTTCTCCTACAGCGTGTCCCATGACCTGCGTGCGCCGCTTAGGCACATTGCCGGCTACACCGAACTGCTCAGCGAAATCGAAGGCCCCGGCTTCAGCGAGCGCGGCAAGCGCTTCTTGCAGCATATCGGCGAAGCCGCTCATTTTGCCGGCAGCCTTGTCGACAATTTGCTACATTTTTCACAAATGGGCCGCTCAGCGCTGCGCATGTCAGATGTAGACCTCAATGCCTTGATCGATGCCATCCGTGCGGAACTCGCACCGGATTACGCGCGGCGTGAAATCATCTGGACCATTGCGCCCTTGCCCAAGGTTTACGGAGACCCCGCCTTCATCAACCTGGCGTTGAACAACCTGCTGGCCAATGCCATCAAATACACACGTGGGCGCACGCCTGCCCGCATCGAGGTGTTTGCCGTGCAGCATGCCGAGGAAGTCGAGGTGTGCATCCGTGATAACGGCGTTGGCTTCGACATGGCGTACGCCAACAAGCTGTTCGGGGTGTTCCAGCGGCTGCACCGCATGGAAGACTTCGAAGGCACAGGGATAGGCCTGGCGAGCGTGCGCCGTATCATCGAACGCCACGACGGCCGCGTCTGGGCCGATGGCCAGATCGACAAAGGCGCCAGCTTCCATTTCACTCTACCGCGCCACCCCGCGACACACTGAGGTACCGTTACCATCATGCTCAAACCCATCCTGCTGGTCGAAGACAACCCTCGGGACCTGGAGCTGACGCTCCTGGCCCTGGAGCGTAGCCAGTTGGCCAACGAAGTCATCGTGTTGCGCGACGGCGCCGATGCCCTCGATTACCTGCTGCGCCGTGGCGCCTACGCCGACCGCGACGACGGCAACCCTGCCGTGTTGCTGCTGGACCTGAAACTGCCGAAAGTCGATGGCCTCGAGGTGCTCAAGGAAGTGCGCGCCACGGCTGAGCTGCGCAGCATCCCGACCGTGATGCTGACGTCTTCGCGCGAAGAGCCCGACCTGCTGCGTGCCTATGAACTGGGCGTGAACGCCTACGTGGTCAAACCAGTCGAGTTCAAGGAATTCGTCGCCGCCATTTCCGACCTCGGTGTCTTCTGGGCCGTGCTGAACGAGCCACCACCTGGCTCCCTGCGCTTGACCCGCCGCGGCAACTGAGGCTCATGCAACGATGCAGTCTACCCCGCTGAACCTACTGATGGTCGAAGACAGCTCGATGGATGCCGAGCTGACCCTGATGCGCTTGGAGCGCAGCGGGCTGCACGTTCAGTCGCACCTAGTGTTCGACCACACGGGTGTCGAAAATGCCCTGCGCGACGGGCGCTACGACCTGATCCTGTGCGATTGCGTACTGCCCGGCTCGTCGGGTACCGACGTGCTGTCCATCGCCCAGCGACTGGCGCCGGACGTGCCGTTCATTTTCCTGTCCGGTATCTACGGCGAAGAGCATGCGGTGGAGATGATCCGCCTGGGTGCTACCGATTACGTACTGAAAAAGAACCTGCCGTTGCTGCCCAAGGCCGTACGCCGCGCCCTCACCGAAGTGCAGGAGCGTCAGCGCCGTCGTCGGGCTGAAGAGGCCCTGGCCGACGTGGAGGCGCGTGCACGCATTGCCATCAACGCTGCCGGCATGGGCACCTGGGACCTGCGACCACAGGAGGGCCTGCTGGTCTGGGACGAACGCGCCAAGACACTGTTCGGGCTGCCCCCCTCCACCGAAATGAGCCTGGAGGTGTTTTACGCCGGTATCTTTCCCGAAGACGTACCGGCAGTGCGTGATGCGGTAGAGCAGGCCATGCTTCCCGAGAACGGCGGCCACTACCGCATGGAATTCAGGATCATCCAGCCAAACGGCCAGGAACCGCGCTGGCTGCTCAGCAGTGGTCAGAGCCTGTTCGTGGACGGCAAGTGCGTGCGGTTCTCCGGCGTACTGCAGGATATTCACGCCCAGCGGGTAGCCACACAGGCGCTGCGCCAGCTCAACGAGATGCTTGGCGAACGGGTTGAACGCCGCACCCGCGAGCGTGACCGGGCGTGGGAGCTGTCCCAGGACCTGCTGGCCGTACTCAACAAAGACCTCACCCCTGTGGCGCTCAACCCTGCCTGGGAAGCCAGCCTGGGGCTGTCTCGCGAACGCCTGAGCCAGTCATCGCTGCTGCACCTGCTGCCCGAACCCGACCAGGAACTGCTGCTCACCGAGCTGGCTGCCCTCGCCCATGGCCGCACCAGTGCCCGCTTCGTCGGGCGCATTCTGCACGCCGGCGGGCAACAACGCTGGCTGTCGTGGGTAGTGGTGCCGGAAGATACCCTGCTGTACGTGGTGGCGCGGGATATCACCAGCGAGCGTGAGGCTGCAGTGGGCCTGGCCGATGCCAACGCCCGCCTGCGCGAACAGATCAGCGAACGCGAACGAATCGAGGCCGCACTGCAGCAAATGCAGCGCCTTGAAGCCGTTGGCCAGTTGACCGCGGGGGTTGCACACGACTTCAACAATTTGCTCACGGTGATCCTCACTGGCGCGAGCTTCCTGGAGCGGGACCTGAACAAAGGTGACCTCGACAAGGCACGCTCCCGCCTGACCCACGTGCGTGAAGCGGGTGAGCGCGGGGCCAAGCTGACTTCGCAGTTGCTGGCATTCTCCCGCCGTCAGCGCTTGGAGCCAGTACCCCTCAACCTCAACCGCACCCTCGATGGCCTGGAAGAACTGCTGCGGCGTACGCTGGGTGGCAACGTTTCGGTGCGCCTGGACCTGGACCGGGCGCTGTGGCAGGCCCTGACCGACCCCACCCAGACCGAGATGATCATCCTCAACCTGGCCATCAACGCCCGCGATGCCATGCCCGATGGCGGCCAGTTGACCTTGGTGACCCGCAATACGCGCATAGACACCCCCCCTCAGCGCCCGGAAGATCCGGACCCTGGTGAGTACGTAATGCTGAGCATCCGCGACACAGGCTGCGGCATGAGCGAAGAGGTGGTGGCCAAGGTGTTCGAGCCATTTTTCACTACCAAGGACATCGGCAAAGGCTCTGGCTTGGGCCTGGCCCAAGTATTCGGTTTCGCCAAGCAGTCTGGCGGCGGTGTGCGCATCGAAACCACCCCGGGGCGCGGCACTCAGGTGGCCGTCTACCTGCCGGCAGTCAAGGACCACATTATCAGCGAGCCTGCCACCCCGGTGGTTAGCCAGTCCATCAGCGACAGCGGCAGCAACCGCACCGTGTTGTTGGTAGACGACGATCACCTGGTGCGCGACATGCTTGGCGACGTGTTGCGCCAGTACGGTTATGAGGTGCGCCAGGCGCACAGTGGCGAGCAGGCACTAGCGCTTCTGGATGACGGTATCGACCTGCTGCTCACCGACTTTGCCATGCCGGAGTTCAACGGTGCGCAGCTTGCCGTTGCCGCTCGCGAACGCTTCCCCCAGCTACCTGTGGTATTTCTAACCGGCTATGCAGAGCTGCAAGGCCTGGACCTTCCGGGCAGCGTTGTGATCCAGAAGCCCGTTCAGGCGGACGACCTGGCCAGGGCACTGGACGAAATGCTGGGCGTACCGGGGTAAACCTGTGCAGTCGGGGCCACTCAGCCCCGACTCGCCCACATACCGAGTGCCAAACGACAAAAACGACGAAACCAGCGCTTACGTGATAAGCACTGGAAAGATGTTTTGATCTCAGAAAATGGCAGGGGCGGCTGGATTCGAACCAACGCATGGCAGGATCAAAACCTGCTGCCTTACCGCTTGGCGACGCCCCTGTATCAGATGCAGCAACCGCTGCCCGGATAATCCCAATAAGGTGACAACGTGTTGTTGTCTTGGAATGCGCGGCACTTTAACAACAATGTTGCTGCCTGTGAAGCCCCTAATCGAAAAAAAATGCCAAAAAAACAGCGGCTTAGTCATTAGCAGCAAAAAAGATTTACCGCTCGTCGCTTTCCTGCCGCCGCACCTCAACACAATCGCATTCGCTCCTTCAAATCAGATAACCCCAACGCAGTGACCAAGGAGGACCCTATGCCTGTTTCTCACGACCTGTATCAGGACTTGCACTACCCCCGTGAAATCGTCCAGCAGCGTCGTCAGCAGGACCAGACGCTGGACCGCTTGCTGGACGAGTACGTCGACATCGATAACCAGGTGCTTGCAGCCGAGTCGATTTCGGCCGGCAACTTCGTCGATGAGGACCTGCGCCACCTCAAGGAACGCCGGCTTGCGGTGAAGTACATGATCGAGCGCCAGCTGGAACGTAAAGCCTGAGATCGGGGTTTTGCCGGTGGTGACCTATCGCGGTAAGTGATGGTTGACGGTCACTTTCTCTATTGGTCAAATCCGCGGCACTCGGGCAAGCTTCCGGGCGCCCGTTTATTGCCCAAGGAGCTCAGTTCGTGCCTGCCTGGATCCCTGCCCCGCTACGCCAGCTTGGCCAACGCCTGCGCCCTGCCGACGCTGACCGTCATGCACTGCTGACGTGGTTCGAGGAAAAAGCCCAGAGCCGTGGCTACGCGTTGAGCGACGGTCAGCGGCGAGTGATTGCGTGCATGGCACAGCAGTTGAGCCAGTTTGAGCAGGGGCAGCCGCCTAGCCTTTACCTGCATGGCGCGGTCGGGCGCGGTAAAAGCTGGCTGCTGGACGGCTTCTTCCAGGCTGTGCCTGTGCAGGCAAAGCTACGCCTGCACTTTCATGACTTTTTCGCCCGACTGCACCAGGGCATGCACCGCCACCGCGCCCTGGACGACGCCATGGCCGCTACCCTCGACGAATTGATCGGCGAGTGCGAGGTGCTGTGCTTCGACGAGTTCCATGTGCATGACATTGGTGATGCCATGCTGCTTAAGCGCCTGTTCGATGCCTTGTTCGCTCGCGGCATCTACCTGCTGGTCACCTCCAATTATGCGCCGGAAGGGCTGCTGCCCAACCCGCTTTACCATGAGCGCTTCCTGCCTGTCATCCGCCTGATCAACACCCGCATGCAGGTCATGGAAGTGGGCGGGGACATCGACTTTCGCAGCCTGCCGGCCAACCGCGAACACCAGTGTTTCACCCGCGGCCACTATGTATGGCCAGGCGATGCCGGGCAGCGCCTGGCCCTGAAACTGCCCGAGGCGGCACCCGGGGTGCTGCACATCAACAACCGTTCACTGCGTGCCAGGGCCGTGGATGGCACACGGGTGATGTTCACTTTCGACGATTTGTGCGAGCAGCCTACCGCCGTGATCGACTACCTGGCGCTCGCCCGCCAGTTCAGTGAATGGATCATCGACGGGCTGGACGACCTGGCGGACTGTTCGCTGGCGGCGCAGCAGCGGTTCGTCAATCTGGTGGATGTTTTGTACGACCACGATCGCCAGGTGACCGTCATTGGCAAGCGTCCGCTGGCAGACAGCCTGGATGGCGCCATCGCCGACCTGATGCGTACCCGAAGCCGGTTGGGGCAATTGCATCAGGTCGGCCCTGGCCCGACCTGACCGGCACTGTTTTCACACCGCTTTAGGCAGCTCGGCCAGCACCGTTTCGATTTCCTGAAGCACGGCGGGATCGTCCAGGGTAGAGGGTGGTATGTAGGCCTGCCCGTCAGCAATTTTGCGCAGCAACGCCCGCAGAATCTTGCCCGAACGCGTCTTGGGCAACCGCCGCACCAGCCGCACCCGGTTGAAACAGGCCAGCGCACCGATTTCTTCACGCACCCTGGCCACCAGGTCTGCCAGCAACTGCGCCTCGGTAGTGCCCGCGCCATCTTTCAACACGACCAGGGCGAGCGGCACCTGCCCCTTGATATCGTCATGCACGCCGATCACCGCGCATTCGGCAATCGCCGCGTGGCGTGCCACCAGGTCTTCCATTTCCCCTGTGGACAGCCGGTGCCCGGACACATTGATGACGTCGTCCGTGCGCCCCATGATGTAGACAAAGCCGTCGTCGTCCAGGAAGCCGCCGTCGCCGGTGTGGTAGTAACCAGGGTAAGTGTGCAGGTAGGCCTGCAGGTAACGGTCGTGGTCCCCCCACAGCGTCTGGCTGCACCCTGGGGGCAAGGGCAGTGCGATCACGATGGCGCCCTGCTGGTGGGTGCCCAGCAGATGGCCCTCGTCATCCAGCACGCGCACGTGGTAACCCGGCACTGCGCGGTTGCTCGATCCCGGCCTGGCCGCACTGCCTTCAAGGCCTACGCACGGCGCGGTCACGGGCCAGCCGGTTTCGGTTTGCCACCAGTGGTCGTGCACCGGTTTACCGGTGACGCGCTCCAGCCATTGGTGGGTGCTGGAATCGAGCTTTTCTCCGGCCAGGAACAACTGACGCAGCGAACTCAGGTCGTACTGGCCAAGCAGCTCGCCCTCCGGGTCTTCCTTGCGGATAGCGCGCATGGCGGTGGGTGCGCAGAACAGGCCGTTGACCTTGTACTGCTGCACGACGCGCCAGTAGGCGGCAGCGTCCGGGGTGCGGATTGGCTTGCCCTCGTAAAACACCGTGGTGCAACCGCACATCAACGGCCCGTAGACGATCAGCGAGTGGCCCACCACCCAGCCGACGTCCGATATGCCCCACCACACATCACCGGGCTGCATGCCGTAGATGTTGTGCATGGCATAGCGCAGGGCCACAGCGTTGCCACCGTTTTCCCGCACGATGCCTTTGGGTTTGCCGGTGGTGCCCGAGGTATACATGATGTACAGCGGATCGCCAGCGTCGAGCACCACCGGGGCGACGGGCACTGCGCCCACAAGCGCCTCGGCCCAGTCCAGGTCTCGCCCTGGTTGCAGCGGTGCCTGCGCCTGTGGCCGCTGCAACACCAGCACATGGCGCGGCTGGTGCTGGGCCAGTTGCAACGCGCGGTCGACCAGAGGCTTGTATTCGATCACCCGGTCGAACTCGAGCCCGCAAGAGGCTGTGAGCAGCAGGGTTGGGCGCGCGTCGTCGATACGCAGCGCCAGCTCGTTGGCTGCGAAGCCGCCAAACACCACCGAATGCACCGCGCCAATGCGGGCGCAGGCGAGCATGGCCATAGCGGCCTGGGGCACCATCGGCATGTAGATGATCACCCCGTCGCCCTTCTGCACCCCCAGCTGGCTCAGCAACCCAGCCAGGCGGGCTACCTCATCGCGCAGCTCAAGGTAGGTATAGGCTTGCTGCGCCCCGGTGACAGGTGAGTCGTAGACCAACGCCAGTTGTTGCCCCCTGCCCTGTTCGATCTGGTGGTCCAGGGCGAGGTAACAGCTGTTCAGACGGCCATCGGCGAACCAGCGATGCGTGCCGTCGGCATTGTCCTGCAGGGTGATGGCAGGGGCGCGATACCAGGCGATCGACCGGGCCTGTTCAGCCCAGAAGGCAGCCGGGTCGGCGATGGAGTGTGCGTAGCTGTGCTGGTAGCTCATGTGCAATGAACCCGATCGTTGTTGTTATTGAAGGGCGAATGCTGAGTATGGCCGGGCTGACCCGGCGCGCCAGGCGGCTAAAGGCCTAACCGACCTGCAAATTTGCAGCGATCAGGTGCGAGCACCTACCACGGCCTGCCTTTACCCCGCTCAGTGCCTTTCCACTAGAATGGGCCCTCCCTTGCCGAGGCTGCACCATGGACATCGATCAGGCCCGTACCTTTCTGGAAATCGTCCGCAGCGGCAGCCTGGTGGCCGCAGCCGAACGCCTGTTCGTCTCACAAACGGCCGTCACCGCGCGGGTACAGCGTCTGGAGCAACAACTGGGTTGCCAACTGTTCGTCCGTGGCCGCAGCGGCACCAGCCTGACCCCTGATGGCGAGGCGTTCGTCAGCTACGCCAACCAGCTGGTGCAGACCTGGGAGGCCGCGCGCCGCGAGCTGCCGTTGCCCCCGGGTTGCCAGCAAATGCTGCACGTGGGTGGGGAGGTAAGCCTTGGCAACCCGATGATGCTGGGCTGGGTCAGTGCCCTGCACCGCGAGCTGCACGGCTACGCCATACGCAGTGAGGTCAGCGACGGCGACGCGCTGCTGCGCAAGGTGGAAATGGGCCTGCTGGATGCCGCGCTGGTGTACCAGCCCAGCTACGGCCCGGGGATGCAAGTGGAGCAGTTGATGGAAGAAAAACTCATCCGCATACGCCGGGTGGATCGGCCTGAACCCTACGTGTACATCGACTGGGGGGATGCCTTTCGCAGGCAGCACGACGCGGCGCTGCCGGAGTGCGCGCGGGCTGCACTGAGCTTCAACCTTGGCCCGCTGGCGTTGCAGTTCATCCTTGACCAGGGCGGCAGTGGCTATTTCCGCACGCGAGTGGTGCAGGCTTACCTGGACAGTGGCGTGTTCGAGCGGGTGCCGCAAGCACCCGAGTTCACCTACCCGACCTACCTGGTGTATTCACGCGAGCGCGACAGCGCAGCACTGCAACAGGCGTGCGCCACGTTGAGGCGCCTGGTGGCCGCAGACCAAAGTGACTGGTCACAGCGTTGGGACCCGGCTATCTGACGCCTTTGCCTGGCTGAGCACCTGGCGCTGCAGGCCCGCGATCACATCGGTCTGAGTGATGACGCCGACCAGGCGCCCGGCCTCCAGTACCGGCAGGCAATGCAAGCCTCGTTCACACAACAAGGGCAGCAGGGTATCCAGCGGGGCCCTGCTGTCGACGCTCACCACCTGGCGGCTCATCACCTGCTCCAGGCGCAGCACTTCACCGCCCAACAGCCGACGCCAGCCTTGCCGCTGCGGTCGCATGGCGGGGCCGAGCAGGTCGCTGACGGTGACGATGCCCACCAGTTCACCGTTGACCAGCACCGGCAGCGCTTTTACGTGATGGCCGGCCAGGCGCTTGCAGGCTTGCGCCAGCGGCATGTCAGGGGTGGCGAACTGCACGTCACGGGACATTACCGAGGCTGCGGTCAAACCGCCCAGGCTGCGCCGCAGCGCCTGCTGCTCGGTCGCCAGGATGATCTGCTCCAGTTCATCACGGCTGACATCGACGAACTCACCGAGGGCCTCCAGGGCCTGGTCCAGGTCTTCACCCCGTACGCCAACCCGTTCGCGGGGGGGCGGGTCCTGGGTGTGGTGCAGGTCCTTGCGCGAGGCCAGGCCTTTTGGGTAAGCCGCGCCCGTGCAACGGTTGTAGAGGATGGCCACGACTACCAGCACCCCTGCGTTCAACAGCACTGGCTCCAGCAGGTGCTCGCCCATGGCGGTGAGCCCTGGGTCGGCAAGCACCACGCTCACCGCAACACCGCCACCGGGCGGGTGCAGGCAGCGCATCAGACACATCACCAGTATCGAAACGCCCAGGGCGCTGGCCGCCACCCACAGCTCAGGCCCGCAGGATTGCCGCATGGCCAGCCCGATGATGCCGGCCAATGCGTAGCTACCCACCACGGGCCAAGGCTGGGCCAACGGGCCGGAATGCACGGCGAACACCAGCACCGCCGAGGCAGCCAGAGGGCCTAGCAGATGCAAGGCAATGGCGGGGCCGAATACCAAACTGGTCACCCAGCCGGCGAGGAATAAACCCAGGAGTGCGCCAACACCTGCACGCAGCCATTCTTTCGGCGGCGTATTCAGGGGCGCTGGCAGCCATCGGTGCAGGCGATTAGGGGGTCGTGAGGCGGTCATCGGGTATTGGATCTATCTTGTGCAGGGAATGGGCAACCGTACAGCGCCTTGTCATTGAGCAACGGGTTCGCTCAAGGGCGGGATTCTGCACGGGCCAACGCCACCGAACCAATTCAAAAAAATGCGCTTCAGGTGCAATTTTCTTGCACCGCGAAGCCAGACATTGAGGATGGTAGGCCCGTTTCAAGCCCCCTTGCGCGGCAGGTCGAGCGTGACTCGCAAGCCACCCAGGGGGCTCTGCGCGAGCGACAGGGTTCCACCCCAGGCGTCGCAGATATCGCGCACGATACCCAACCCCAGGCCGTGGCCGTCGACCTGTTCGTCCAGCCGCGAACCGCGCTCAAGCACCTGCTGCCGGCGGCTTTCTGGGATACCAGGGCCATCGTCGTCCACCCACAGTTGGTACCCGCCGGCCGTGGAAGCGATCCCCAGGCGCACTTCACTGTCCGCCCACTTGCAGGCGTTATCCAGCAGGTTGCCCAGCAGCTCAAGGCTGTCTTCCCGGTCCCAGGGCAGCAACAGCCCGGCGGGCACGTCACGTTCCAGCCGCAGGCCCTCACCGTGAATCATGCCGAGTGTGCCAAGCAGCCCCGGCAGCTCGGCGTCACAATCGAACTGGGCGCCGGGCAAGGCATCGCCGGCCAGGCGCGCACGGTTGAGTTCGCGCGCCAGGCGCTGCTGGATCTGCTCCAACTGCTCACGCATCTGCCCGCTGAACCCAGGCACCCCGTGCAGCCGGTCGCTGGACGCCAGGCTCAGCAACACCGCCAACGGTGTTTTCAACGCATGGCCCAAGTTGCCTAGGGCATTGCGCGAGCGGCGCAGGCTATCTTCGGTATGATTGAGCAGGTGGTTGATCTGCCCCACCAACGGTGCCAGTTCGCTGGGCACCTCGTCGTCCAGCTGCGAGCGCTGGCCCTGCTGCAACTGCGCAATCTGCCGCCGGGCACGTTCCAGCGGCCGCAGCGACCGGGTAACGGTGATGCGCTGCAGTACCAGCACCAAAGCCAACGCCACCAGCCCCATACCCAGGCCGATCTGCTGCAGGCGGCGGAACCCCTCGCGTACCGGTGAGTAATCTTGCGCGACACTGATCGAGATATCCTGGCCCAGTCGCCGGTAGTCGGCGCGCAGGGTCAGCAATTCCTGGCCCTCGGGGCCCAGCTCGTGCCGGTCGGACAGGCCAGGCGCGGAAGGCTTGGGCATGTTCATGTCCCACAACGAGCGCGACCGCCAGGTGCCCTGGTCGAAATCAATGCGAAAGTAGTGGCCAGAAAACGGCCGTTGGTAGGCGGCCGAGATACGCCGCTCGTCCAGTTGCAGCCCGGAGGGCCCTCGCACCAGCGCCACCAGCAGGGTTTCACTTTCATTGCGCAGGCCGTTTTCCAGGTAGCGCTGCAGGCCAGCTTCGAACAACCACAGCGTAAGCTGCGCCAGCACCACCCCCACCACCACCAGCACAGCCACCAGGCCCAGGCTCAGGCGTGCCTGGATCGACTTCATGCAGCGCTACCGGCGTAGAGGTAACCCTGACCGCGGCGGGTTTCGATCACGCTGCGCCCCAGCTTGCGGCGCAGGTGGTTGACATGCACTTCCAGTACGTTGGAGTCGCGCTCGGTTTCACCGTCGTACAGGTGCTCGGCCAGGTGGGTCTTGGAGAGGATCTGCTGCGGGTGCAGCATGAAGTAGCGCAGCAGGCGGAATTCGGCAGCCGTCAACTGGATGTCCACACCCTCACGGCTCACGCACTGACGGCGCTCGTCCAGGTGCAGGCCCGCCGCCTCCAGCGTTGGCTGGTTGGCCAGGCCACGGGCGCGGCGCAGCAGCGCCTGGATACGCAATTGCAGTTCTTCGGGGTGGAAGGGTTTGCTGAGGTAGTCGTCGGCACCAGCCTTCAACCCCTCGATACGCTCGGCCCATGAGCCTCGCGCCGTGAGGATGAGCACAGGCGTAACCAGGCCGGCTGCCCGCCACTGGGCCAACACGTCGAGGCCAGGCAGCCCCGGCAGGCCGAGGTCGAGGATAATCAGGTCGTACGGCTCGCACTGGCCCTGGTAGGCCGCATCGCGGCCATCGGCCAGCCAATCGACCGCGTAGCCCTGGCGTTGCAGGGTGGCTGTCAGTTCATCGGCCAGCGGCACGTTGTCCTCGACAAGCAACAGGCGCATTCAGTCATCTTCCTCGTCTTTGAGCAGGGCGCCGGTACTGGCGTCGAGCTTGATTTCGCGCACCACGCCCTCCGCCGTCAGCAGCTCGACTTCGTATTCATAGCGGTCGTGTTCTTCTTCGAGTTCGGCCTCGAGCAGACGCGCCCCGGGGTGACGCCCCAGGGCGGTCTGCAGCAGGTGCTCGAGGGGAAGGATGACACCCTTCTGGCGCAACGCCAGGGCCTCGTCCTGGTCCAGGTCACGGGCAGCGGCCAACGAGCACACTGCCAGTAACGCCAGGGCCAGGTAGCCTACCGCCCGTGGTAGCTGACTCATCAGCTGTCCCGCTCGTCCTTCACGACTTCACCGGTCTTGGCATCGAGGGCCACGTCCCACTCGACGTTCTGGGCATCGCGCAGTTCCACCTTGTAGATGTAGCGGCCGTATTCGTTCTCAAGCTCCGAGTCGGTAACGGTGGAACCCGGGTGTTTGGCGATGGCGGCGGCCTTGAGTTCGTCCAGCGACTTGATGGTTTTGGCGTTCACCAGCTTGACCACTTCATCGGGCTGTACGTCCTTGGCGAAGGCGGCGTTGGCACCCAGGGCAAGGGCGGCGGCGGTGAACAGGGCAGTCAAGGTTTTCATCGTAGGGTTCTCCTGGAAGCTGTACAAGTTGTCTACGCAATCAACATTACCCAGCCGTCCTTAATTGAACCTGAAAAAGCTGGCGACATGATAGCGCAGGCGCTGCACGCTTCACGATCAACCCCTTCAGCCCCTGCCTCGCCCTATAATGCGACACTCTCTGCCCAGGACCCCAGCCATGAGCGCCATCCACATCAAATACCCCGCCCTCACCTTCAAGGCCGGGCGGCGCGCACTGGGCCAGGTGCGTGAACGCGGGCTGCAGGCGGCGGATGTGGGCATATTGCCTGGGGCTGCGGGCGGGCCCAAACCGCTGGGCATCCAGGGCCTGGACCTGGCGCTGTTCGGCGAGTGGCTGCCATCGGCCCCGCGCCCCCGCGCCCTCATCGGCGCATCGATCGGTGCCTGGCGCTTCGCCAGCGCCTGCCTGCAAGACCCGGTCGCCGGCCTGCGCCGCCTGGGCGAGCTGTATACCGAGCAGGATTTCGCCAAGGGCGTAACCCCCACTGACATCAGCCGCAGTTGCCAGCGCATGCTCGACGACCTGCTGCAAGCCCGCGACGGTGAGGTGCTTGCCAACCCGCACTACCGCCTGAACATTCTGGTGGTCAAAAGCCATGGCCAACTCGCCCACGACCATCGGGGCCGCCTGGGTATCGGCCTGGGTTCGGTGGTCGCCAGCAACCTGCTGGGCCGTGCCCGGCTGGGGCGCCACTTCGAACGCGTCATCCTGCACGACCGGCGCACGCCCCCACCCCTGAACGAACTGACAGACTTCCCTTCCCGCTACTTGCCGCTGGACCTGGCGAACCTGCGCCACGCCCTGCTGGCTTCGGGCTCCATCCCCATGGTGATGGAAGGTGTGAAGGACATCCCCGGTGCTGGCGCAGGCACCTACCGCGATGGCGGCCTGCTCGACTACCACCTCGACCTGCCTTACCAAGGTGACGACCTGGTGTTGTACCCGCACTTTACCGACAAGGTGGTCCCCGGCTGGTTCGACAAGGCCCTACCCTGGCGCAGGGGTGACCCCACGCGCCTGCAGAACGTGGTGCTGCTCACACCGTCCCCGCAGTACCTGGCAGCCCTGCCCTACGGCAAGCTGCCTGACCGTAATGACTTCAAGCGCTTCATGGGCGACGCACCCTCACGCAAGCGCTACTGGTACAAGGCCATTGCCGAAAGTGAGCGGTTAGGTGATGAGTTGCTGGAACTGGTCTCTACGGGACGCCTGACTGATCGCTTACAACCTTTGTAGAAAAACCGGGCCGGACTGATCAGTATCTGGCGCCAACAGAATCATGGAAGCGTTGCCTGTGAAAAAGGTTAAGATGGCGCTCACTCCATCTTGCGCGAGTCAGGCCTCACAAAACGCGGCGACCTCGGTCTTTTCCGACGCCTCCTCATCAGCAATCGAGCAGCCCGTCGAAATGCCAGTTTCTGCCAAGGCTTTCATCTCACCAGCTTTACAGGTCCACCCGTGGAAATTTTCAAAGAGTTCACATTCGAATCGGCTCACCGCCTGCCCCATGTTCCCGAAGGCCACAAATGCGGCCGCCTGCACGGGCATTCATTCAAGGTTGGGCTGCACCTGACGGGCCCGCTCGACCCGCACACCGGCTGGATCCGCGACTTCGCCGAGGTCAAGGCGATCTTCAAGCCGATCTATGACCGGCTGGACCACAACTACCTCAACGACATCCCTGGCCTGGAAAACCCTACCAGTGAAGTGATCGCCAAGTGGATCTGGGAGCAGGTCAAACCCCTGCTCCCAGAGCTGTCCAAGGTGCGCATTCACGAAACCTGCACCAGTGGCTGCGAATATACCGGCGACTGACTTCAGCCCTGCGGGCGGGGATGCGGGGGCACCGGCACTTCCGTTATCTCCAGGGTCACCAGGCCCCGGACGCCTTTCCAGTCATTGAGGTAAGCCCGGGTGAAGTCTTCGATCCGCCTCACGGTCTTGCCGGAAGGGTTGCACAGGGTGAGGTTGAAGCGGCGCAGCCCAGGGGCCAGGCGCTCAGGGTCCAGCCCGTCCAGTTGCCACAACGGCGCAGTGGGCTGATCCCAGGGGTAAGGGTCTGCGGGCACGCCGTACAGGCCCAGATAGCCATCGATGTTGCTGTCAAGAACGCGTTCAAGCTGCGGCCATAAACCCAGGGTTCTGCCGGAATAGGCCGGGCGGATGTCATAGACGTACTGCTCGCCGATACGGTACACGCCAAACCAGAACCGCTCACACAGCACGCCGTCAGCCTCGGGGTATGCCGGCAGGCGCCCGCACCTGACCCAGCCGTCATCACGGTCGCCGCTGTTAACGGTGGCCCACACCGGAACGAAGGTTTTCGACGTATCAGGGTCGACCTGCGCCGCCGCAGCCACATGCGCCGGGTGCCACCAGCAGCGCGCGTTGAAACACAGGTAAGGTTGGAACTGGTAGTAGCTCATGTCGGTTCATCCCAGGCTTCAAAGCCCGGAAGCGTGCCGCGGCACTGCCCGCTTCGGCAGGTGGAAATAGCCTACTTCAAGGTTTCGGCAAGGAATGCCGGGGCGATGTAGCGCTGGTAATGCGCTTCGGACAGCAGGAAGAACTCTCGGTCGATGGCGTCGCGCAGCTGTGGCAGGTCCCAGTCTCTGAACTCGGGCAGCAGGGCCATGCCGTAGGCCTCTACATCGCGGATCATGCGCGCCCCCCGGGCGATCAGCTGGTAAGCCCAGCAGTACTCCGACTGCTGCTCGACAAAACGGATGGCGCGCTGCTCCAATTGCTGGCGCAGCAATGCTTTGTCGAACACCTCCAGTTTGGCCATCATCACCTGAACCAGCAGTTGCTCCAGCCGCAGCCACACGGCGCGCTTTTGCTCGTCGTCATAACCGTTCCAGTTGATGACCTCGTGATGGAAGCGCTTGCAGCCACGGCAGACGGTGTCCCCATACACCGTGGAACACAGGCCGACGCAAGGGGTCTTGATGGACTTGTTGGACATGAAAAACAACGGCTTGAAGGAGGAATACCGGGCCATGTTAGCCCTTTGTCTAACCGGGGTCACCCGTTAAAGTCATGTTCGCCGCCTTACCTTCGGGCATTTTTTACCGTAGAATCATTCGGCCTTTTCGAAGGCAACAATGTCCGTTGGAAGCTGTTTTCAAAGCGTCACGAGCACAGTTGATCCGGCAGAACGGCGTTGGCCCGGGCCCTGCACCCTCAGCAGCCCTGGCCAGCCCTCATCAGTTTCCCGTTCTGCAGGCGTAAAACTTTGAAAGCAGCTTCTGTAAGGATTCCTTGCGACCCTGGCTGGGCGGCCCAAGAAGCCGTCATTGCGCACGGGTGCACGGAATGCTGGATGAGCGTCCCGGACCCCCTTTAGGGACCACTGATGAGGGAAATAACTGTGCTTGAAGCCTACCGCAAACACACCGAAGAGCGCGCCGCTCTGGGTATCGTGCCCCAGCCGCTGAACGCCGAACAAACTGCAGGCCTGGTCGAGCTGCTGAAAAACCCGCCGGCCGGCGAAGAAGCCTTCCTCGTAGACCTGATCACCAACCGCGTACCGCCAGGGGTAGACGAAGCAGCCTACGTCAAGGCCGCTTTCCTCTCCGCCGTGGCCAAGGGCGAAGCCAAGTCCCCGCTGATCGACCGCAAGCTCGCCACCGAGCTGCTGGGCACCATGCAGGGCGGCTACAACATCGAAACGCTGGTCGCGCTGCTGGATGACGCCGAACTGGGCGCCGTCGCGGCCGAAAAGCTCAAGCACACCCTGCTGATGTTCGATGCCTTCCACGACGTGGCCGAAAAAGCCAAGGCGGGCAACGTTCACGCCAAGGCCGTGCTGGAATCCTGGGCTGCTGGCGAGTGGTTCACCTCGCGCCCTGCCATCGCCGACAAGTACACCCTGACCGTGTTCAAGGTGCCTGGCGAAACCAACACCGACGACCTGTCCCCAGCACCTGATGCCTGGTCGCGCCCTGACATCCCGCTGCACGCCCTGGCCATGCTGAAAATGGCCCGTGACGGCATCGAGCCAGAGCAACCCGGTTCGGTCGGCCCGCTGAAGCAGATCGAGGCGGTACGTGCCAAAGGTTTCCCGGTCGCCTACGTGGGTGACGTGGTCGGTACCGGCTCGTCGCGTAAATCCGCCACCAACTCGGTGCTGTGGTTCTTCGGCGACGACATCCCGTACGTGCCGAACAAGCGCGCCGGTGGCTTCTGCTTCGGCACCAAGATCGCCCCGATCTTCTACAACACCATGGAAGACGCCGGCGCCCTGCCGATCGAATTCGACTGCACCAACCTGGGCATGGGCGACGTCATCGACGTGTACCCGTACAAAGGTGAAGTGCGCCGCCACGACAGCGACGAACTGGTCACCAGTTTCGCGCTGAAAACCGAAGTACTGCTGGATGAAGTCCGCGCTGGCGGCCGTATCCCGCTGATCGTCGGCCGTGGCCTGACCGAGAAAGCCCGCGCCGAACTGGGCCTGGGGGCTTCGGACCTGTTCAAGAAGCCTGAGCAGCCTGCCGACTCCGGCAAGGGCTTCACCCTGGCGCAGAAAATGGTCGGCCGTGCCTGCGGCCTGCCAGAAGGCCAGGGCGTGCGCCCAGGCGCCTACTGCGAGCCGAAGATGACCACCGTCGGCTCCCAGGACACCACGGGCCCGATGACCCGCGACGAGCTGAAAGACCTGGCGTGCCTGGGCTTCTCCGCTGACCTGGTGATGCAGTCGTTCTGCCACACCGCGGCGTATCCGAAGCCGATCGACGTCACCACCCACCACACCCTGCCCGACTTCATCCGCACGCGTGGCGGCGTGTCGCTGCGCCCAGGTGACGGCATCATCCACAGCTGGCTGAACCGCATGCTGATGCCGGACACCGTCGGCACCGGTGGTGACTCGCACACCCGCTTCCCGATCGGCATTTCGTTCCCGGCCGGTTCTGGCCTGGTGGCCTTTGCTGCCGCCACCGGCGTGATGCCGCTGGACATGCCAGAGTCGATCCTGGTGCGCTTCAAGGGCAAACTGCAACCGGGCATCACCCTGCGTGACCTGGTGCATGCCATCCCTTACTACGCCATCCAGAAGGGCCTGCTGACCGTCGAGAAGAAAGGCAAGAAAAACGCCTTCTCCGGCCGCATCCTGGAAATCGAAGGCCTGGACGAACTGACCGTCGAACAGGCGTTCGAGCTGTCCGACGCCTCGGCCGAGCGCTCCGCTGCGGGCTGCACCATCAAGCTGCCGGAAAAGGCCATCGCCGAATACCTGCAGTCCAACATCACCCTGCTGCGCTGGATGATCGGCGAAGGCTACGGCGATGCCCGTACCCTGGAGCGTCGTGCCCAGGCCATGGAAGCGTGGCTGGCCAACCCTGAGCTGCTGTCGGCCGACGCCGATGCCGAATACGCCGAAATCATCGAAATCGACCTGGCCGACGTGAAAGAGCCTGTGCTCTGCGCGCCAAACGACCCGGACGATGCCCGCCTGCTGTCGCAGGTTCAGGGCGAGAAGATCGACGAAGTATTCATCGGTTCGTGCATGACCAACATCGGCCACTTCCGTGCCGCCGGCAAGCTGCTGGAGAAGGTCAAGGGTGGCATCCCTACCCGTCTGTGGCTGGCCCCGCCAACCAAGATGGACGCCCACCAGCTGACCGAAGAAGGCTACTACGGCATCTACGGCAAAGCTGGCGCGCGCATGGAAATGCCAGGCTGCTCGCTGTGCATGGGTAACCAGGCACGCGTGCAGACCGGTTCGACCGTGGTGTCCACCTCGACCCGTAACTTCCCGAACCGCCTGGGCGACGCGACCAACGTGTACCTGGCATCGGCCGAGCTGGCTGCTGTGGCTTCGATCATCGGCAAGCTGCCGACCGTCGAAGAATACATGCAGTACGCGAAGGACATCGACAGCATGTCTGCCGACGTCTACCGCTACCTGAGCTTCGACCAGATCGCCGAGTTCCGTGAAGCGGCCGCTAACGCCAAGATCCCGGTGGTCCAGGCGTAAGGCCAATAGCCAGCGGCCTTCCATAGGCCGCCAGCTGTAAAAAAAGCCCCGGCAGAAATGCCGGGGCTTTTTTGTGTGCGACAGGTCGGTGCTGCGAAGTTAGAAGCTGTCTGCCGGCACCCGCACACTGCCCTCCATCAGAATGCGCGCACTGCGGCTCATGATGGCCTTGGTCACCGTCCACTGCCCATCCACCTGGCGTGCTTCAGCGCCCACCCGCAGGGTACCCGAGGGGTGCCCGAAGCGTACGGCGGTGCGCTCGCCGCCGCCTGCTGCCAGGTTGACCAACGTGCCGGGGATGGCGGCCGCCGTTCCGATAGCCACGGCGGCGGTGCCCATCATGGCGTGGTGCAGCTTGCCCATCGACAAGGCCCGCACCAGCACGTCGATATCAGCGGCATCTACCACCTTGCCGCTGGACGCCGTGTACGAGGCTGGCGGGGCCACGAACGCCACCTTGGGTGTGTGTTGGCGCCCGGCCGCCTGGTCAACGTGCTCGATCAGCCCCATGCGCACAGCGCCCCAGGCACGGATGGTTTCGAAACGTTGCAAGGCGTGGGGGTCGCCATTGATCGCGTCCTGCAACTCGGTGCCGGTGTAACCGAGTTCGCCAGCTTCAAGGAAAATGGTCGGAATGCCTGCGTTGATCAACGTAGCCTTGAACGTGCCAACACCCGGGACATCGAGGTCGTCCACCAGGTTACCGGTGGGGAACATGGCGCCGCCAGCGCCCTCTTCGTCGGCCGCCGGGTCCAGGAACTCCAGTTGCACTTCGGCGGCAGGGAAGGTAACCCCGTCCAGTTCGAAATCGCCGGTTTCCTGCACCTCGCCCTCGCTGATCGGCACGTGGGCGATGATGGTCTTGCCGATGTTGGCCTGCCAGATGCGCACTGTGGCAACGCCGCTGCGCGGGATACGGCTCGGGTCGACCAGGCCGCTTGCGATGGCGAACGAGCCAACCGCAGCCGACAGGTTGCCGCAGTTGCCGCTCCAGTCGACGAAGGGTTTATCGATACTGACCTGGCCGAACAGGTAGTCCACGTCGTGCGCGGGCCGGGTGCTCGGCGAGACAATAACGGCCTTGCTGGTGCTCGACGTCGCGCCGCCCATGCCGTCGATCTGCTTGGCGTAGGGGTCTGGGCTGCCGATCACCCGCAGCAGCAACGCGTCACGGGCAGGGCCCGGGGCCTGCGCCCGTTCGGGCAGGTCTTGCAGGCGGAAGAACACGCCTTTGCTGGTGCCGCCACGCATATAGGTAGCCGGGATCTTGATCTGGGGAGCGTGTGCCATGGTCTGAGGCATCCTGGTGATTCGGGTCCAAGGGCCGCCAGGCGGCCCCGTTTCATTCAGGCAGTGGCTTCGAGGAAGTCCTGGGCAAAACGCTGAAGCACCCCGCCTGCCTCGTAGATCGACACTTCCTCCGCCGTGTCCAGGCGGCAGGTGACAGGCACCTCCAGGCGCTCGCCGTTGGCGCGGGTGATCACCAGCGTCAGCGTGGCCCGCGGTGTACGTGCCCCCACGACGTCGTAGGTTTCGCTGCCATCCAGGCCCAGGGTGTTGCGGTCGGTGCCTGGTTTGAATTCCAGCGGCAATACCCCCATGCCCACCAGGTTGGTGCGGTGGATGCGCTCGAAGCCTTCGGCGGCAATCGCCTCGACGCCGGCCAGGCGCACGCCCTTGGCGGCCCAGTCACGGGAAGAGCCCTGCCCGTAATCAGCACCGGCGACGATGATCAGCGGCTGCTTGCGCTGCATATAGGCCTCGATGGCCTCCCACATACGGGTCACCTTGCCTTCCGGCTCCAGCCGCGCCAGCGAGCCCTGCCTCACGCTGCCATCGTCGTTGCGCACCATCTCGTTGAACAGCTTGGGGTTGGCGAACGTGGCACGCTGGGCTGTCAGGTGGTCACCACGGTGGGTGGCGTAGGAGTTGAAGTCCTCTTCCGGCAGGCCCATTTTGGCCAGGTACTCGCCTGCTGCGCTGTCCAGCATGATGGCGTTGGAGGGCGACAGATGGTCGGTGGTGATGTTGTCCGGCAGCACAGCCAGCGGGCGCATGCCCCGCAGGGTCCGCTCACCCGCCAGGGCGCCTTCCCAATAGGGAGGGCGGCGGATGTAGGTGCTCATCGGGCGCCATTCATACAGCGGCGCCACCTTCGGCCCGCGATCCTCCTCGATGGCGAACATCGGAATGTAGACCTTGCGGAACTGCTCTGGCTTGACCGCAGCGCGGACCACGGCATCGATTTCTTCATCGCTTGGCCAGATGTCCTTGAGGCGGATCTCTCGCCCGTCGACCACGCCGAGTACATCCTTTTCGATGTCGAAGCGGATGGTGCCGGCAATGGCGTAGGCCACCACCAGCGGCGGCGACGCCAGAAACGCCTGTTTGGCATAGGGGTGGATGCGCCCGTCGAAGTTGCGGTTACCCGACAGCACGGCAGTGGCATACAGATCGCGGTCGATGATTTCTTGCTGGATCACCGGGTCCAGCGCGCCAGACATGCCGTTGCAGGTGGTGCAGGCAAACGCCACGATGCCAAAGCCGAGCTGCTCCAGTTCCTTCTCCAGCCCAGCCTCCTCCAGGTACAACTGCACAGCCTTGGAGCCCGGCGCCAGCGAAGACTTGACCCACGGCTTGCGAGCCAGGCCCAGCCTGTTGGCATTGCGCGCCAGCAGGCCGGCAGCGATCACGTTGCGCGGGTTGCTGGTGTTGGTGCAACTGGTAATGGCCGCGATAATCACCGCGCCATCAGGCATCTGCCCCGGCACCTGCTCCCACGCGCCCGCGATACCCTTGGCCGCGAGATCGCGGGTAGCGACCCTGGCATGGGGGTTGGAAGGGCCGGCCATGTTGCGCTCCACGCTGGACAGGTCGAAGCTCAACGTACGCTCATACACGGCGCCTGCCAGGCTGTCTGCCCACAGGCCGGTGACCTTGGCGTAGGTTTCCACCAGGCGAACCTGCTGGTCGTCCCGCCCGGTCAGGCGCAGGTAGTCGATGGTCTGCTGGTCGATGGCAAACATCGCCGCCGTGGCGCCGTATTCGGGGGCCATGTTGGAGATGGTGGCGCGGTCGCCCAATGTCAGGGCGCTGGCGCCCTCCCCGTGAAATTCAAGGTAGGCACCTACTACTTTCTGCTTGCGCAGAAACTCGGTCAGGGCCAGCACCAGGTCGGTGGCGGTAATGCCCGGGGCCAGCTTGCCGGTGAGCTGCACACCCACGATCTCTGGCAGGCGCATCCACGAGGCGCGGCCCAGCATGACGTTTTCCGCCTCGAGGCCACCCACACCGATGGCGATCACACCCAAGGCGTCGACATGGGGGGTGTGGCTGTCGGTACCGACGCAGGTGTCTGGGTAGGCGACGCCGTGATCACTGTGTACCACCGGCGACATCTTCTCCAGGTTGATCTGGTGCATGATGCCGTTGCCGGGCTGGATAACGTCTACGTTCTTGAACGCTTTCTTGGTCCAGTTGATGAAATGGAAGCGGTCCTCGTTGCGCCGGTCCTCGATGGCGCGGTTCTTGTCGAAGGCCTGGGGGTCGTAGCCGCCGCACTCCACGGCCAGGGAGTGGTCGACGATCAGTTGCACCGGCACCACCGGGTTGACCTGCGCCGGGTCGCCGCCTTTGTCGGCAATGGCGTCGCGCAGGCCGGCCAGGTCGACCAGCGCCGTCTGGCCGAGGATGTCGTGGCACACCACGCGTGCCGGGAACCACGGGAAATCCAGGTCGCGCTGACGCTCGATCAGCTGCCCCAGCGAGGCGTCCAGGTGGGCAGGGTCACAGCGGCGCACCAGGTTTTCGGCCAGGACGCGGGAGGTGTAGGGCAGGCCGTCGTAGGCGCCGGGCTTGATCGCCTCGACGGCTGCGCGGGCATCGAAATAATCCAGGTCGGTACCTGGCAGGGCTTTGCGGTAGGCAGTGTTCATATCGTTATCAGGCTCGCTCACGGATAGCGTTCAAACTGATTGTGCAAGCAACCCACGCTCCTTGTGGGAGCGGGTTCACCCGCGAAGCAGGCAGCCCGGTGATGGCACCGGCTTCGCCGGTGTTCGCGGCTGAAGCCGCTCCCACGGGCCCCTGCTGAATCAAGCGTTTATGTAGGGCTCCCCCGGCCAGGATTCATCACCGCTGCTCAATCGCCACAAATGGCCGCTGCTCCACGCCCACGTACTCGGCGCTTGGGCGGATGATGCGGTTGTTGGCGCGCTGCTCGAATACATGCGCGGCCCAACCTGTGAGCCGCGAGCAGACGAAGATGGGCGTGAACAACTTGGTCGGGATGCCCATGAAGTGGTACGCCGACGCGTGGTAGAAGTCAGCGTTGGGGAACAGGCGCTTCTGCTCCCACATGGTCTTGTCGATGGCCTCGGAAACCGGGTACAGCACCGTATCCCCCACTTCATCGGCCAGCTGCTTCGCCCAGCCCTTGATCACCTCGTTGCGCGGGTCGGATTCCTTGTAGATGGCATGGCCAAAGCCCATGATCTTGTCCTTGCGCTCAAGCATGCGCAGCAACTCGGCCGTGGCCTCCTGCGGGCTCTGGAAGCGCTCGATGAGCTCCATGGCTGCCTCGTTGGCACCACCGTGCAGCGGGCCGCGCAATGCGCCGATGGCCGCCGTGATGCACGAATACAGGTCGGACAGCGTTGAGGCGCATACGCGGGCGGTGAAGGTGGAGGCATTGAACTCGTGTTCCGCGTAAAGGATGAGCGAAACGTTCATCACCTTCACATGCAGCGCACTGGGTTTCTTGCCGTGCAGCAGGTGCAGGAAATGGCCACCCAGGGTGTCTTCGTCACTGTGGCAGTCGATGCGCACGCCATGGTGGCTGTAGCGGTACCAGTAGCACATCACGGCGGGGAACAGCGCCAGCAGGCGGTCGGTCTTCTCGACCTGGGCGTCGAAGGTGAGCTCGGGCTCCAGCGTGCCGAGCATCGAACAGCCCGTACGCATCACATCCATGGGGTGGGTGTCACGCGGGATGCGCTCGAGCACCTCCTTCAAGGCCTGGGGCAGCTCACGCAGCCCTTTCAGCTTGTGCTTGTAGTCGGCAAGTTCGGCCTGGCTGGGCAGCTCGCCGTACAGCAGCAGGTAGGCAACTTCCTCGAACTCGGCACCGGCAGCCAGTTCGCGCACGTCGTACCCACGGTAGGTCAGCCCGGCACCGGCCTGGCCCACGGTCGACAGCGCGGTCTGGCCGGCCACCTGCCCGCGCAGGCCAGCGCCACTGAGTACTTTTGCTTCGGCCATGGTGTTTCTCCTTTCTTGAATTTGTTATCGGAATGCTGTTTGGCTGATGGGTTTGGCTGAGGCCTTTATCGCGAGCTTTGCTCGCTCCTACAAGAACGGGGGGTCAGGCCTTTTTCTGGGCAAACAGGGCGTCCAGGCTTTGCTCGAACGCGTGGTAGCCGATGGCATCGTAAAGCTCCATGCGGGTCTGCATGGTGTCGACCACGTTCTTTTGCGTGCCGTCGCGGCGCAGGGCGGTGTACACGTTTTCGGCCGCCTTGTTCATGGCGCGGAATGCCGACAGCGGGTAGAGCACCAGCGACACGCCGACCGAACCCAGCTCATCGGTGGTGTACAACGGCGTGGCGCCGAATTCGGTGATGTTGGCCAGGATCGGCGCCTTTACCCGGTCGGCGAACGTCCGGTACATCGACAACTCGGTGATGGCCTCGGGGAACACCATATCGGCGCCGGCTTCGACACAGGCGGCAGCCCGGTCCAGCGCGGCGTTCAGGCCCTCGACGGCCAGCGCGTCGGTGCGCGCCATGATCACGAAACTGTCATCGGTGCGGGCATCGGCGGCCGCCTTGATGCGGTCGACCATTTCCTGCTGGCTGACGATTTCCTTGTTGGGCCTATGCCCGCAGCGCTTGGCACCAACCTGGTCTTCGATGTGAATGGCGGCAGCGCCGAACTTGCTCATCGAGCGCACGGTGCGGGCCACGTTGAAGGCCGATGCGCCGAACCCGGTGTCCACGTCCACCAGCAACGGCAGGTCGCAAACGTCGGTGATGCGGCGTACATCCGTGAGCACATCATCGAGGTTGCTGATGCCCAGGTCCGGCAGGCCGAGCGACCCGGCAGCCACGCCACCACCGGACAGATAGATGGCCTTGAAACCGGCGCGTTTGGCCAGCAGTGCATGGTTGGCATTTATGGTGCCGACCACCTGCAGCGGCTGCTCGGCGGCAACGGCTTCGCGGAAACGCTGGCCGGGTGTGCTCTTAACGGTCATTTCTCACCTCTTGGGCTGTCAGTGCGGGCGTCCAGGTAGTGGCGCTCGATGTTGCGCTTGGAGGCGCCGATGTGGCGGCGCATCAGGAGTTCGGCCAGCTCGCCATCACGCTCGGCAATGGCATCGAGAATACGGTGGTGCTCGGCAAATGCCTGGCGCGGGCGGTTAGGCGTGGCGGAGAACTGGATGCGGTACATGCGCACCAGCTGGTACAGCTCGCCACACAGCATCTTGACCAAGGTCTGGTTGCCGCTGCCCTGAATGATCCGGTAGTGGAAATCGTAATCACCCTCCTGCTGGTAATACCCCACACCCGCCTGGAAGGCTGCATCTCGCTCATGGGTGTCCAGTACCCGGCGCAGTTCTTCGATATCGGCCACACTCATGCGCTCCGCCGCCAGCCGGCACGCCATGCCTTCGAGCGACTCACGAATCTCGTACAGCTCGATCAGTTCGGCATGGTTGAGCGACACCACCCGCGCGCCCACATGGGGTATGCGCACCAACAGGCGCTGCCCCTCGAGGCGGTGGATGGCCTCGCGCAGGGGCCCACGGCTGATGCCATAGGTACGGGCCAGCTCCGGCTCGGAAATCTTGCTGCCAGGGGCAATGTCACCTTTGACGATGGCCGCCTGGATGCGCCGAAACACATGCTCGGACAGGGTTTCCGATTCGTCCATCAGGGCCGGGCCAACGGCGGAGAGGTCCTGCATATTGTCGACACCTTGTTTAATCCATACGGTGAAATTAGCCAAAAAGGCATACTCAGTCAAAGGATAAATTTGGATTGTTGACAATTATGCTGACCAGAACTTCTCCTGGCTTGTCGCTGTCAGATCGCGCACCGCTGGCGTCAATACGTCGGCGTGATAGAATGCCGCGCCTCCGATGGAGTATGGATAGCCTGACTGCCAACGCCGTACGCGTGTTGACAGTTCAACGAGGAAGCTTGTGCAGCAGTTGCCAGTCGCCTTACCCCGAAACTTGCACAATACCGCGCCAGGACTATGAGACTTACACCTGCTTTATTACTGCTTTGCCTCACCCTGCTGCCGGCCCTTGGCCAGGCGGCGGGCAAGACCGTGTACGGGCTCAATGAGTACGCACGCCTGGGTGACCTTGACCTGGAGGTGGCGGCCAAGCTCGACACCGGTGCCAAGACCGCCTCGCTCAGTGCCCGCGACATCAAACGCTTCAAACGCAACGGCGAAAGCTGGGTGCGCTTCTACCTGGCCATCGACGCCGCCCACTCTCACCCCATCGAACGCCCATTGGCGCGGGTGAGCAAGATCAAGCGCCGGGCCAGCGACTACGACGCTGACTCCGGCAAGGCATATACCGCGCGGCCGGTCATCGAGCTCGATATCTGCATGGGCCAGGCCCGGCGCACCATCGAAGTCAACCTCACAGACCGCAGCGCCTTCCAGTTCCCGCTGCTGATCGGCTCTGAAGCCCTGAAACACTTCGACGCACTGGTCGACCCCAGCCTTAAATATGCGGCCGGCAAACCTGCCTGTGCCACCGACGCTCCCAAAGCAGAGTAACCCCGATGCGCTCTCTTACCCTCCACCTGAAAGTCCTGATCACCGTACTGGTGCTTCTGGGCGTAGCGGTCACGGCCTATCAGATCCTGGCACTCGGCATCCCGGTCACCGAGGATGAAACCGACGACCTGTGGAACATCGACGCCAAGATCGAATTCGTCGCCAGCACCAAGGACCCGGTCAAGGTGCAGATGTTCGTACCGCCACTGAACCGCGACTACGTGAGCCTCAACGAGAGCTTCATCTCCAACAACTATGGGGTCAGCGTCAACCGCGCCGACGGTAACCGCAAGGTCACCTGGTCGGCCCGCCGCGCCAGCGGCAACCAGACGCTGTACTACCGCCTGGTGCTGACCAAGCGCTACAGCACCGAAAAAGCCAAGATCAAGGGCCCGACCTTCCGTGACAGCCTGGCGGTGGACGGCCCCGAGAAGATCGCCGCAGAAGCGCTGATGGCACCGATTCGCCAGCATTCGGCCGATGTGGAAACCTTTGTCGGCGAGACCATCAAGCGGGTCAACAACCTCAACGACGACAACGTCAAGCTGCTGCTGGCCGGCGACACCTCGTCCCTGAAAAAGGCCCAGGTGATCGACCTGCTGCTGTCCATCGCCCACGTGCCGATGGAAAGAGTGCACACCATCCGCCTGGTGGCAGACACCCCGCAAACCCCTGAGCTGTGGCTGCGCAGCTTCAATGGCAACGACTGGCTGTACTTCAACCCCGATACCGGCGAACAGGGCCTGCCAAGCGACCGCCTGCTGTGGTGGACCGGTGACGACAACCTGATCACCGTCGATGGCGGCAAGAAAGCCAACGTCACCTTCAGCATGAACAACAGCGAGATGAACGCCATCCGCCTGGCCAAGCTGACCGACGAGAACACCGACGCCGACTTCCTCGAGTACTCGCTGTACAGCTTGCCCCTGCAGACCCAGCAAACCTTCATGATCATGGTGATGATCCCGATTGGCGTGCTGGTGATTCTGATCCTGCGCAACCTGATCGGCATCCAGACCCTGGGCACCTTCACCCCCGTGCTGATCGCCCTGGCCTTCCGCGAAACCCAGCTGGGCTTCGGCATCGTGCTGTTCACGGTGATTACCGCGCTTGGCCTGTCACTGCGCTCCTACCTGGAACACCTGAAGCTGCAGATGCTGCCGCGGTTGTCGGTGGTGCTTACCTTCGTGGTGGTACTGATTGCCGCCATCAGCCTGTTCAGCCACAAGCTGGGCCTGGAGCGTGGCCTGTCGGTAGCACTGTTCCCCATGGTGATCCTGACCATGACCATCGAGCGCCTGTCCATCACCTGGGAGGAACGCGGGGGCGGCCATGCCATGAAGGTGGCCATCGGTACGCTGTTCGCAGCTTCCCTCGCCCACCTGCTGATGATGGTGCCGGAGCTGGTGTACTTCGTCTTCACCTTCCCGGCAGTGCTGCTGATTCTGGTGGGCTTCATGCTCGCGATGGGCCGCTACCGCGGCTACCGCCTGACCGAGCTGGTGCGCTTCAAGGCATTTTTGAAGAAGGCTGACGCCTGATGTTTGGCCTGATCAAGACGTGGAAAGCCCTGGAGGCCCGGGGCATCATGGGTATCAACCGGCGCAACGCGGACTACGTGTTGAAGTACAACAAGCGCCACCTGTACCCGATCGTCGACGACAAGATCATCACCAAGGAGCGCGCACTGGCTGCCGGCATTCATGTGCCGGAAATGTACGGCGTGATCGAGACGGAAAAAGAGATCGAAAAGCTCGACCAGATCATTGGCGGGCGCAATGACTTCGTCATCAAGCCGGCGCAAGGCGCTGGCGGTGACGGCATCATGGTGATCGCCGACCGCTTCGAGGACCGCTACCGCACAGTGTCGGGCAAGATCATCAGCCACGAGGAAATCGAACACCAGATTTCCAGCATCCTCACCGGCCTGTACTCGCTGGGCGGGCACCGTGACCGGGCACTGATCGAATACCGGGTCACGCCCGACCAGATCTTCAAAAGCATCAGCTACGAAGGTGTACCGGACATCCGCATCATCGTGCTGATGGGCTACCCGGTCATGGCCATGTTGCGCCTGCCCACCCGCCAGTCGGGCGGCAAGGCCAACCTGCACCAGGGCGCCATCGGCGTGGGTGTAGACCTGGCCACCGGCGTGACCCTGCGCGGTACCTGGCTGAACAACATCATCAGCAAGCACCCGGACACCACCAACTCGGTGGATGGCGTGCAACTGCCCACCTGGGACGGCTTCATGAAGCTTGCCGCAGGCTGCTACGAGCTGTGCGGGCTGGGCTACATCGGCGTGGACATGGTGCTGGACCAGGAAAAGGGGCCATTGATTCTGGAGCTGAACGCTCGCCCGGGGCTGAACATCCAGATCGCCAACGACTGCGGCCTGACCCAGCGTACCCATGCCATCGAAGCCCACCTGGAAGCGCTGGCCAAGGAAGGCATCACTGAAGATGCCGAGCAACGCGTCCGGGTCGCACAGGGGCTGTTCGGGCACGTGCCCGGCCATTGATCGGGTGGGGCTGCCCCGCAGCCCCTTCCTTCACGTGGCATTGGGTGCGGGGGAATGTAAAGCCCGGTGCTAGGCGCAGTTCCTGCAGCGGTCTACAATTGCCCCCTCGCTTTTACATCGCCGTCCACACTGATGCCGACCTGTACGCTTTACCCCCTGCCCTACCAACCCGACCCCGCCACTTTTTTTGCCCGCCTGCGCCAGGCGCCGGGGGCGATTCTGCTGGACAGCGCACGCCCTGCCGCCGACCGTGGCCGGTTCGACCTGCTCAGCGCCTGGCCTGTGCAGCAGCTTCACGCACGGCCTGGCGAAGACGGCCGCGCGTTTCTGCACCGTTTGCGCGACAGCCTGGCGCAGCTTGGCACGGCACAGTTGCCAGCAGGCAGCGAGCTGCCGTTCGCCGGCGGCCTGATCGGCTACCTGAGCTACGACTTCGGTCGCCGGCTGGAGCAACTGCCCAGCCAGGCGGTGGATGACCTCGGCCTGCCGGATGCACAGCTGGGGCTGTATGCCTGGGCAATGGTCACCGACCATGTGCAGGGCACCACCCAGTTGGTGTTTCACCCAAGCCTGGCTGCTGACGAGCGTGACCGCCTGGTGAGCCTGTTCAGCAGCTCAGCGCCTGGTGCATCAGGCCCTTTCAAACTGCTCGCGCCCATGGCCGGCGACCTGCAACCGGCACAGTACCAGGCCGCATTCGACCAGGTGCAGCGCTACATTCAGGCCGGTGACTGCTACCAGATCAACCTCACCCAACGCTTTCGCGCACCTTGCCAGGGCGACCCCTGGCACGCCTACCAGGCACTGCGCCGGGCCTGCCCCACACCGTTTTCCGGCTACCAGCAACTGGCCGACGGCAGTGCCCTGCTGAGCTTTTCGCCAGAGCGGTTCGTCCGGGTCAGCCAGGGCCAGGTAGAAACCCGGCCCATCAAGGGTACCCGGCCACGTGGCAGCAACCCGGCAGAAGACGCGCGCAATGCCGAAGAACTGCTGCACAGCCCCAAGGACCGCTCCGAGAACCTGATGATCGTCGACCTGCTGCGCAACGACCTGGGGCGCACCTGCCAGATCGGCTCGGTCAGCGTGCCGGAGCTGTTCAGCCTGGAAAGCTACCCGAACGTGCATCACCTGGTCAGCAGCGTCATCGGCACACTGGCTGACGGCAGGGATGCACTGGACCTGATCGGCGACAGCTTCCCGGGCGGGTCCATTACCGGCGCACCGAAAATCCGCGCCATGCAGATCATCGACGAGCTGGAGCCCACACGCCGCGCCCTATACTGCGGGTCTTTGCTGTATGTAGATGTGCGCGGCGAAATGGACAGCTCCATCGCCATCCGCAGCCTGCTGGTCAAGGACGGGCACGTCAGCTGCTGGGGCGGCGGTGCCGTGGTCGCCGATTCGCAATGGCAAGCTGAATACGAAGAGTCGATCGCCAAGGTACGCGTGCTGATGCAGGCCTTGCAGGCGCTGTAGAGCCGTCTGCCCCGTATTTTTTTGTTACCATCACCCCATTACGAGCGCACAGCGCCACAGCCAAGATGGAAACCGCCTGATGAGCCAACCCTTCGACGTCGCTGCCTTGGCCGCGGCCTATGCCAACAAGTCCCCGCAGGACATCCTCAAGCTTGCCTTCGAGCATTTTGGTGATGACCTGTGGATTTCGTTCAGCGGCGCCGAGGACGTGGTGCTGGTAGACATGGCCTGGAAGCTGAACAAGCAGGTCAGGGTGTTCAGCCTGGACACCGGCCGCCTGCACCCGGAAACCTACCGTTTCATCGACCAGGTGCGCGAACAGTACAACCTGCCGATCGAAATCCTCAGCCCGGACCGCAACACGCTCGACCCTTTCGTCAAAGACAAGGGGCTGTTCAGCTTCTACCGCGACGGGCACGGTGAGTGCTGCGGCATCCGCAAGATCGAGCCGCTGCGCCGCAAGCTGGCCACGGTCAGCGCCTGGGCCACTGGCCAGCGCCGTGACCAGAGCCCCGGCACCCGCAGCCAGGTGGCGCCCCTGGAAATCGACAGCGGCTTTTCGACCCCGGAACGCACCCTGTACAAATTCAACCCACTGGCGCAGATGACCAGCGAGGAAGTGTGGGGCTACATTCGCATGCTGGAACTGCCCTACAACAGCTTGCACGAGCGCGGCTTCATCAGCATCGGCTGCGAGCCCTGCACACGCCCGGTGCTGCCTAACCAGCATGAGCGCGAAGGGCGCTGGTGGTGGGAGGAGTCAACCCAGAAGGAATGCGGCCTGCACGCTGGCAATCTGATCACCAAGGCCTGAAACCCATCACGGCCAGCTGCACGACGCTGGCCGGCAGCTGGCCGCAACCCATGGAGCTCAGTGCACAGGCAGTTCGACGCCTTCGAACAGGGCTTCGAGCTCCTGTTTGTTGTGGCACTGAATGGCCTTGGCCATCACTTCACGGGTGAGGTGCGGGGCGAATTTCTCGATGAAATCGCACATGAAGCCGCGCAGGAACGTACCTCGGCGGAAGCCGATCTTGGTGATGCTGGCTTCGAACAGCTCACTGGCATCCAGGGCGACCAGGTCACTGTCGAGCTTGGCGTCCACCGCCATGCCGGCGACGATGCCCACACCCAGGCCAAGGCGCACATAGGTCTTGATCACGTCGGCATCCGCCGCGGTGAAAACCACTTTCGGAGTGAGGCCGCGGTGATTGAAGGCCTCATCCAGCTTGGAGCGCCCAGTGAAGCCGAACACGTAGGTAACGATCGGGTACTCGGCCACTGCCTCCAGGGTGAGCTTAGGCAGCTTGGCCAACGGGTGGCCCTGAGGCACCACTACACAGCGGTTCCATTTGTAGCACGGCATCATGATCAGGTCGCCGAACAGCTCCAACGCTTCGGTGGCGATGGCAAAATCGACCGTGCCGTCAGCCGCCATTTCGGCAATCTGCATCGGCGAGCCCTGGTGCATGTGCAGCGAAACTTCAGGGTACTGCTTGATGAAGCTGCTGATTACCGGAGGCAACGCATAGCGGGCCTGAGTGTGGGTGGTGGCGATAGACAGCGTGCCCTTCTTCTCGTTGGAGAATTCCTGGGCGATCTGTTTGATGCTTTCAACCTTGCGCAGGATCTCCCCGGCGGTGTTGATGATGCGCTCACCTGCCGGGGTGACGCGGGTAAGGTGCTTGCCGCTGCGCGCGAACACTTCGACGCCCAGCTCATCTTCGAGCAGGCGGATCTGCTTGCTGATACCTGGCTGGGAGGTGTACAGGCTCTGGGCTGTCGCGGAGACGTTGAGGTCATGGTGCGCCACTTCCCAGATGTAGCGCAGTTGTTGAAGCTTCATAGGTTTCCCTCGGTTCAGCGATGAGTCAGCGGCAGCGGGCAGCGACGATATATAACTATATTAGTGGTTATTGAAATAAATCTAGAACTATTTTGTTACATGCCTCGGGAAGCGCCTTACACGCAGCTTCACGCTTTCCTACGACCTAGATGCTGCGACAGCGGCACCATGTAGACCGGCACCGGGGACAGCTGCAACAGCCTCACCGCTGTTCTGCCCAGGGGCACGTCAACCCCCGCGCCGGCGCTATGGCTGCCAAATATCAGCAGGTCGACGCTAAGCCGCTGCGCCTGGTCGAGGATGACCTGCGCAGGGTCCCCCTGGCGAACGCGCACCGCCTTGAGCACGGCAAGGTCGGCGTCTTCACCCAGCTCATCGCGCAGGTTTTCCAGTACACGCTGCTCGATGTTGGCCATCACCGTGCTTACCCCCTGGCTGTGCAATTGATCGAGGGTCTGCTCGTCCAGATAGCTCTGCAACAGGGATTCGGCGAACTGGCCCATGGGCTCGACGGCGTGTATCACATACAGCTCGGCCGAAAATGTGCGCGCCAGCGCCAGCGCATGCTGCATCACGAAAGGCGCATAAACACCGAGGTCGGTGGCATACAGCATGGAACGGATCATTCGACCTCCTCGACTGCCGCGGCGGCAGAGCAAGCTAGAGCTTAGCAGCGCGCCGTACACCCGCCTGGCCATCCGACGCGCCCGCATCTGCCCAGGCCTTAGCGGTTGGCGCGGGCACTCAGGAAGGCCAGTGCCTGGTGGAGCATCTGTATGCGGGGCAAGCTACAGCCGGCCGCTTGAGCGCGGGCCAGGGGCTCGGCATAGATGGCCTGCAGTTCGAGGGGGCGGCCGTGGGCGTGATCGTGGTACATGCTGGGCCAGTAATCTGGCATGCCTTCCGTCACTTCGAACAACTGCTGGGCGTAGCCCTCAGGCAGCACATGGCCACAGGCCGCTGCGCCCTGCACCACTTCATCCATCAGCGCCCGCACCAGCGCACGACTGCAACTATCGGCCATCAACAACCCGGTACTGGCACCCAGCAGCACGGAAAGCCCGTTGTAGGGCACGTTCCACACCAATTTCTGCCAACGGGCCTGCGCCAGGTCGGGCATGGCCTGCGAGGCCACCCCTGCAGCCCTGAACAAGCCCGCGCCCTGCTCGACCAGCTGCGCCCCGCCGTCGGCTGCCGGGCCGCTGTGGTAGCCGAGGTTGACGGTGCCCAGCGCCTGATGGCAAATCACCCCGGGCGCCTGGCGATTCACGCAGATGAAGCACAGCCCGCCCAGCAGGTGCATGTCCGGGCGTAATGCCGGGCGCAGTTGCTCCTCGACCCCCAGGCCGTTCTGCAGCAGCACGACCTTTGCACCTGGCGCTGCGGCCTGCACGATCAACGGGGCCAGTTGGTGGTTGCTGGTAGCCTTGGCGCCAATCAGCAACCAGTCGCACGCAGGCATCTGGGTGACCGCGGCATAGCATTGGGCGTTCAGATGCAAGGCACCGTGAACGGCGCTTTCCACGGCAAGCCCCCGCTCGCGCACCGCCTCGTACTCGCTGCGCAGCAGAAAGTGCACATCAAAGCCTGCCCGGGCCAGCATCAGCCCGTAAAAGCCGCCAATCGCGCCACTGCCGATGATGCCGATGCGTGGGTTGGTTGTGCGCATGCTGCCCTCCTTGTGGATGTGAGGCTACCTTGTACACCGGATTGACCCATTCAGGTGGGGTAATCCCCATTGTGGCGCCAACGCTAACGCGCTAAGGTTCGGCTCCCCGCTGCGATTATTCTTGCTGCTGGGCCGCACGGGGACTGTTGGCGGCCGGCACCCGTGACCTGACGAGTAACACGATGGCTGATTTACCGATCGATGACTTGAACGTTGCCTCCAACGACACGCTGATCACCCCTGATCAGCTCAAGAAGGAAATCCCCCTCAGCACCAAGGCCCTGCAGACCGTTACAGCAGGTCGCGAAGTGGTGCGCAATATTCTGGATGGCAAGGACCACCGCCTGTTCGTTGTGGTTGGGCCGTGCTCCATTCACGACATCAAGGCAGCCCACGAATACGCCGAGCGCCTGAAGGTGCTGGCCGAGGAAGTGTCCGACACGCTGTACCTGGTCATGCGTGTGTATTTCGAGAAGCCGCGCACAACGGTCGGCTGGAAAGGCCTGATCAACGACCCCTACCTGGATGACTCATTCAAGATTCAGGATGGCCTGCACATTGGTCGCAAACTGCTGCTGGACTTGGCGGAGATGGGGCTGCCTACCGCTACCGAGGCACTGGACCCGATTTCGCCGCAGTACCTGCAAGACCTGATCAGCTGGTCCGCCATCGGCGCCCGTACCACGGAATCTCAAACCCACCGTGAAATGGCGTCGGGCCTGTCCTCGGCCGTTGGCTTCAAGAACGGTACCGATGGCGGCCTTACCGTGGCCATCAATGCCTTGCAATCAGTGTCCAAGCCTCACCGCTTTCTTGGCATCAACCAGGAAGGCGGCGTGTCCATCGTCACCACCAAGGGGAACCCGTACGGTCATGTGGTGCTACGGGGCGGTAACGGCAAGCCCAACTATGACTCGGTCAGCGTCGCGCTTTGCGAACAGGACCTGGCCAAGGCCAAGATCAAGCCCAACATCATGGTCGATTGCAGCCACGCCAACTCAAACAAAGACCCGGCACTGCAACCGCTGGTGATGGAGAACGTGGCCAACCAGATTCTCGAGGGCAACCAGTCCATCATCGGGCTGATGGTTGAAAGCCACTTGAACTGGGGCTGCCAGTCCATTCCGAAGGATCTGGCCCAGTTGCAATACGGGGTGTCTGTCACCGACGCCTGCATCGACTGGTCGGCAACCGAGAAAACACTGCGCAGCATGCGCGCCAAGCTCAAGGATGTGCTGCCGCAGCGCAAGCGCGGCTGATCAGCACCTCGCTCAGTCTGACAGGTCAGTGTGAATGTCAGGCTTTGCTGGAATGACGCTGCTGGCGTTCCATGTACCGCTCTACATACGAGCAGGACGGGATGACCGTATACCCCATCTGCTCGGCGTACGCCAGGGCCTGCTCGGTCAAGGCTGCAGCGATACCCCGGCCCCGCAGAGCGTTGGGCACAAAGGTGCGGTAGATGTCGAGGGTCTGCTTGCCCAGGTCCATGTACGTCAGGTAGGCACGATGACCGTCCACACTGGTCTCGAACTGATGACCGGCCTGGTCATGGTGGATGGTCAGCGCTTCACTCATCACTACTCCTCGCAGGTCTTCCTGGCAGACCTTTTCGCCTTACAGCGGGTGGTTCATCCGGCGCACTATGCAGTACGCCGCCTCTTGGCTTTCGACCGATCCGCACAGCAGTGCGTTCGTTCGGATCTGTAGCACTCACAAGATAGTAGGCGCCCTACTAGGGGTTGCTCAAGGTGCGCACCCATGAAAGGGCAAACTCTGCTGTCGCAATTGTGGGTGGCTGCGAGCAATTGCTGTCGGATGTTGTAGGACTAAGACGTCCCATGACAGTGCAAGTCACTATTGGTTCCACAAAAAAGTACAGGTACTACAACCGCTTGCGATTACTGCACCTTTTTGTTTCACGCCTACCTTGCGCCTCTTTCTAGCGCGCAGCAGCGGGCTGTTTTTTTTTGCAGTTCTTGCGCTCTGTCAGTTTACTTACTACAAGTAATGGGTACTATGTACGCCGGCCAGTTTCTCTTTTCTGAGAGATGGCTATTTAATAGAAAGTCCTTGAAGGGGAACACGATGAACAACGTTCTGAAATTCTCTGCTCTGGCTCTGGCCGCAGTTCTGGCTACCGGTTGCAGCAGCGTCTCCAAAGAAACCGAAGCTCGTCTGACTGCGACTGAAGACGCAGCAGCTCGTGCTCAAGCGCGTGCCGATGAAGCCTACCGTAAGGCTGACGACGCACTGGCAGCTGCTCAGAAGGCTCAGCAGACCGCTGACGAAGCCAACGAGCGCGCACTGCGTATGCTGGACAAAGCCAGCCGCAAGTAATAATCCTCACGGATTGTTATCGAGCCGATCCACCTGTGGGTCGGCTTTTTTGTTGCCCGCAATAAAGCGATCGGGCTCATACAAAAAGGCCTGCACGATGGCAGGCCCTGTCACACAGTAGGCGAGGCTACTGCAACTCAGCCGGGATAGTCGACACCATCGGCGCATCGCCAGGGCCATTGGCCGGCACGGCAATTTCAACCGGCATGCCATCCTCGGCAGCCACCACGTCACGCACCATGTCCCAGTTCATGCGCACGTTGTTGGCCAGGTCTTCGCGCTTGAGCAGGGCGTTGATAACAGCCGTATGCTTGTCCACGACCGAAGGGTTGCCTTGGTCATCCAGCGGCGTGTGGGCCTCCAGGTATACCTTGCCCTGACTGACCCCAAACTTGTAGGGCTCGTTGATGATGCGTACCGGCGTGCCCACCGGCACCATACCCGAGAGCTCCAGCACATTGTTGTTGAGCATGCGGAAGCAACCGTGACTGGTGCGCATGCCGATACCGAACTTTTTGTTGGAGCCGTGGATCAGGTAGCCAGGCACACCCAGCGTGAACTTGAAGGGCCCCAACGGGTTGTCGGGCCCCGCAGGGACTACGGCCGGCAGGATGTCACCGTCCGCAGCATGCTCGGCACGAATGGAGGCAGGCGGCGTCCAGGTAGGGTTCGGCGTTTTGGCAGTGATCTTGGTGTTGGCGACCGGCGACCCCCACCCTTCGCGACCGATACCCAGCGGGAAGGTGTGCACCACATTCTGCCCCTTGGGGTAGTAGTACAACCGGTACTCCGCCAGGTTGATGACGATGCCTTCACGCGGGCCCGGCGGCAGGATGTAGCGCGTGGGCAGGATGATTTCCGTGCCGGCGCCAGGCAGCCAGGGATCGACACCCGGGTTGGCCGCGATCATTTCAAGGTAGCCCAGGTCGTTGGCGGTGCCGATGTCGGCGAAGGTGTCCTCGTACTTTGCCTTGATGACGTGCACCTGACCGACCAGGTCATCACCGGGCGGTGGCAGCGGCAACTCCAGCGCGGCGGCGGGGCCCGCTACCAGCAGGGCGGCCAGGGACAGGCTACGGGTGACGGCAGGAAAGCGCGGCAACATCCGGTAAATCCTTCGAAAGGTGAGTCAAGAGGTTCGATTGTACACCCACCCCCCGGCAAGCGGGAGGCATTGGCGCGTTGCAAGCTTTTGCAGATGATGAAAGGGGCCGGCTTCAGCTGGCCTGCAGCTCGGGCCAGATGGGCCGCATGCCACGCCGTTGTGCATCGAGTATGGCACGGCACAGGTCGCACAGGCGGCCATCGCGGTAGATCGACTGCGGCACGCCGGACCAGCGGGGGTGAGCCGGCAGCAACCCCCCGCACAATGTCCTGTCGACCGGCACGCCCAACTCGAGCTGGCGGGCGACTAGGTGGACACGCACCTCCTGGCAGGCGAACAGGTCAAGCTGCTCGTCGGGCTCGATCAGTTGATAGGCATACAGGGACCAGGCAGGGCGCGGCATCGGGGGCACTCGAAACGGGGGGCGCAACATTAGCCGAAAGCCGGCCCCGTTTAAAGCGTCACAGCAAGGGTTTTAGCGCCGGCCAGGCATTTTCCAGCAGGCGCTGCTGAGCACCTTGCGCAGGGTGGATACCATCGGCCTGCATCAATTCGGGCACCCCCCCTACCCCGTCGAGGAAGAACGGCACCAACGCGACGTGTTTGTCCGCTGCCAATTGCTGGTAGACCTGTGCAAATGCCTCGGTGTAACGCACACCATAGTTCGGTGGCAGGCGCATGCCCAGCAACAGCACCTTGGCCCCGGCCTTGTGCGACTGCTCGATCATCGAAGCAAGATTTTGTTGCAATTGCCCAGGCGGCTGCCCACGAAGGCCGTCATTGCCCCCCAGTTCCAGCACCACCACCCCAGGCTTGTGCGCCGCAAGCAGCGCCGGCAGCCGCGCCTGCCCCCCCGCGCTGGTGTCACCGCTGATCGAGGCATTGACCACCTTGTCGTCGAAACCTTCCTGCTGCAGGCGGGTCTGCAACAGGGAGACCCAACCCTGGCGGGTATCCAGCCCGAAACCGGCGCTGATACTATCGCCAACGATCAGCAGTGTCCCCGCCGTGGCGCTCTGGGCCAGGCAACACAGGACCAGCACGGTACTCAACCACCTTCTTCGCATTGGATTCTCCATGGGCCCCAGCATTCTCGTTGCGCAGAACCTTAGCAAAGTGGTCCCCAGCGCGGAAGGCGAACTGGTGATTCTGCACGCGTTGTCACTGGATCTTGCCGCCGGCGATTCGCTGGCAATCGTCGGCGCCTCCGGCTCCGGCAAATCCACCCTCCTCGGCCTGCTGGCAGGCCTTGACCAACCCAGCGCCGGTCGCGTGCTGCTGGCAGGCCACGACCTCGGGCCGCTGGATGAAGACCAGCGCGCCAGGGTGCGCGCCGAACACGTGGGTTTCGTATTCCAGTCGTTTCAACTGCTCGACAGCCTCAACGCCCTGGAAAATGTCATGCTGCCCCTGGAGCTGGATGGCCGCCGCGATGCCAGGGAACATGCCCGCACCCTGCTGGAACGCGTTGGCCTGGGCCAGCGGTTGAGCCACACACCCAGGCAGTTGTCCGGTGGCGAGCAGCAGCGAGTGGCCATCGCACGCGCATTCGCCGCACAACCCGCCGTGTTGTTCGCCGACGAACCCACCGGCAACCTCGACAGCCACACCGGCGAGCGCATCAGTGACCTGTTGTTCGAACTGAACCAGGAACAGGGCACCACCCTGGTGCTGGTCACCCATGACGAACGCCTGGCGCGCCGCTGCCGCCGGCAGATCCGCCTGGATGCCGGCCACCTGGTTGCGCCATTGGAGGCAGGATGACACGGATGCCACTGGCACGGCTGCTGGGGCTGGCTGCGCGCCAGTTGCTACGGGACTTGCGCGCCAGCGAAGTGCGCGTGTTGTTCTTCTCGTTGCTGGTGGCGGTGGCGGCAAGCACTGCCATCGGCTATTTCGGCGCCCGCCTGAACGGCGCTATGCAATTGCGTGCCAGCGAGCTCCTGGGGGCCGACTTGGTGCTGCAAGGGAGCGCGCCGGCTGCCGAACCGCAGCTCATCGCGGGGGCCGCCCTGGGTTTGCGTCACGCGCAGGTGGTGGAGTTCACCAGCGTGGTGGGCGGCGACAGCGGCATCGAGCTGTCCAGCGTCAAGGCCGCCGACAACGCTTACCCACTGCGCGGGCAACTGCGCAGCGCCGCCCAGCCCTATGCCAAAGAAACCCCTGGCGGCCTCCCCGCCCCCGGCGAGGCGTGGGTGGAGCCCCGGCTGCTGGCGGCACTGGGGCTGAAGGTAGGTGAGAGTATCGACGTGGGCATGAAAACCCTGCGCCTGAGCCGGGTGCTGACGTATGAGCCAGACCGTGCCAACAACTTCTATAGCCTAACGCCGCGGGTACTGATGAACCTGGCGGACTTGCCCGCCACAGGCGTGGTCCAGCCAGGCAGCCGGGTCACCTACCGCGAACTGTGGAGCGGCACTCCCGAGGCGCTGGCGCAGTACCGCCAGGCTGTAGAGCCGCACCTGGCAGCCAGCCAGCGCCTGCGCGATACCCGTGATGGCAACCAGCAGATTGGCGGCGCGCTGGGTAAAGCCGAGCGCTACCTGAACATGGCGAGCCTGGTGGCGGTGCTGTTGGCGGGCGTTGCCGTCGCCATGTCGGCCAGCCGCTATGCCTCCCGGCGGCTGGATGCCAGCGCGCTGCTACGCTGCCTGGGGCTTTCGCGCCGCCAGGCGCTGACCCTCTACAGTCTGCAGTTGGCCATGTTGGGCATCGCAGCGGCAGCCGCCGGTGCCGTGCTTGGCTGGCTTGCCCAGTTGGGCCTGTTCCGGCTGCTGCAAGGCCTGCTGCCCAGCACCGTGCCAGCGGGTGACGCCGCCCCCGCCCTTGCGGGGATCGCCACCGGGTTGGTAGCGCTGGCTGGTTTTGCCCTCCCGCCCATCGCAGCCCTTGGCCGGGTGCCGCCGCTGCGGGTGCTGCGCCGCGACCTGCTGCCCGTGCCGCCAGGCAGCTGGTTCGTGTACGGCGCGGCCCTGCTCGCGCTCGGCCTGATCATGTGGCGCCTGAGCCTGGACCTGCTACTGACCTTCGCATTACTCGCCGGCGGCCTGGTGGCAGCGCTGGCACTCGGCGGCCTGCTGTTGCTGAGCCTGCGCAGCCTGAGGCGCTTGCTGGCGAACGCGCCACTGGCCTGGCGCCTGGGGCTCGGCCAGCTGCTGCGCCACCCCATGGCGGCGGCGGGGCAAGCCCTGGCATTTGGCCTGATTCTCCTGGCGATGGGCCTTGTCGCCCTGCTGCGCGCAGAACTGCTGGACACCTGGCAGGCGCAACTGCCCAAGGATGCCCCGAATTACTTTGCACTCAACATTCTGCCAGACGATCGCGAACCCTTCGCGGCGCACCTGAAACAGATCAATGCAGCCGCAGCCCCGCTGTACCCGGTCACCCCGGGCCGGCTGGTGCAAGTGAACGGCGAGCCGGTGCAGCAGATCGTCAGCAAGGACTCGGCGGGCGAGCGCGCCGTGCAACGTGACCTGAGCCTGACCTGGGCTCAGGACCTGCCCACGGGCAACGCCCTGACTGCGGGCCACTGGTGGCAAGGCCTGCCGGCAGGCGACGGAGTGCCCGGCGTGTCGGTAGAAGCGGAACTCGCTGTCAGCCTGGGGTTGAAGTTGGGTGACCTGCTGGCGTTCGATATCGGAGGGCAGCAACGTCAGGCCCGGGTGATCAACTTGCGCAGCGTGCACTGGGACAGCTTTCAGCCCAACTTCTACATGATCTTCCAGCCCGGCACCTTGCAGGGCCTGCCTACCACCTACCTGACCAGCTTCTACCTGGCAGCTGGGCATGACCTGGACGTCGTCGCGCTGTCGCGTGCATTCCCTGCGGTGACGCTGTTGCAGGTTGACGCCCTGCTGGATCAACTGCGCAGCATCCTCGCGCAGGTGACGCTGGCTGTGGAGTACATCCTGTTGTTCGTGCTGGCTGCGGGGCTGGCCGTGCTGTTCGCAGGCCTGCAAGCCACGCTGGACGAGCGTATCCGCCAGGGTGCACTGCTGCGGGCGCTGGGGGCGGCGCGACCGTTGTTGGTAAAAGCACGCCGTATCGAGTTTGGCCTGCTGGGCGCAGTCAGCGGGTTGCTGGCAGCCGCGGGCTGCGAGCTGATCACCTGGGTACTGTACCGCTACGCGTTCGACCTGCCCTGGGGGCCGCACCCCTGGCTGTTGGTGATGCCGGTGGCTGGCGCACTGCTGGTGGGCGGCGCCGGCGTGCTGGGCACCCGCAGGGCGCTAAATGCAAGCCCACTGGCCGTGCTGCGCGATGGCTAAGGCGACAGAGGAAGGCTGTGCGCCTACTGGGTGTAACTGATGGTGTTGATGTACCAGCTTGCCTCGCCGGTAGGGGTGTGCACCACCACCTCATCGCCCTGCTGTTTTTTCAGCAAGGCACGCGCCATGGGTGAATCGATCGAGATGTAATCATTGCGCCCGTGGATTTCGTCGTAACCGACGATGCGAAAGCGCAGTGATGCGCCGTCGTCATTCTCGATTTCCACCCAGGCGCCGAAGAACACCCGGCCTTCCTGCTCGGGCGCATAGCTCACCACTTTCACGTCCTCCAGGCGTTTGCGCAGGTAGCGCACCCGCCGGTCGATTTCGCGCAGAAGCTTCTTGTTGTACTGGTAATCCGCATTTTCACTGCGATCACCCAGCGATGCCGCCCAGGTCACTTTCTGGGTGATTTCCGGGCGATAGACCCGCCAGAGATGATCCAGCTCTTTCTTCAGGGCCTCGTGGCCCTGAACAGTGATGATGTTGGTACTCAACTGGGCGCTCCTCAGCGGCCGGTGATCAGGCCTTGGCGGGCAATGCGCACCAGGTTGCCGATGATTTCGGCTGCGTCTTCCGGCGCGGGCGCCTGGATAACCGCCAGGTCAAAGCGATCATTGGCGTACTGGGCAAGGTGATGCCCCGTTTCGGCAAACTGGATCAGAAAGGCGCGCGCCTGGCCTCGGCGGCGAGACAGGCCTTCGAGATGGCGCAACAGGGTGGGCTGATGCTGACCACCGAGCAGAATGCGCGGTGTACGGGACGCCTGGCTGGCAGGCAATGGGCTTAAACAGACACTGGTACGTGGGCAACTCATGGCGCTTTCTCTGCCTCGCAAATCCCGCTGGGCAGCGGTGGGAGGCATCACCGAACCAGCGCTTTAGCGGTATTTGAAAACACCCTGGGGCGTTTTTGCGCCCCGCAAGTAGCTGTTTAAATCGGCGCAAGCGGTATGCTAGAGCGATGTGCCACAACTTGCAAGCGGCTCGGCTACAGCCCCCGCCAGCCCGGCCGCTCAGCGTTTCACCACGCGCTCGAGCACCCCACGCTGGCGGTTGAACGCCACGTAGTACTTGTTCACGCTGTTGACGAAATTGACCGGCCCCATGCCCACCTGCTCCATGGCAATCCGTTCGGTCTGGAAAAACCACTGGTTACCGTTGAGGCCGCGCTTGCGGGCTTCTGCGCGCATGGCCTGCACCCGCTCCGGGCCCAGGTTGTAGGCCGCCAGGACGAAGGCCATGCGCTCACGCTCGTTGATGCGCGGGCTGGAGAAGAACTTGCGGCGGATCAGCGCCAGGTAGCGGGCACTCGCTTGCACATTGCCATCCACCGTTGACGTATTGCTCACCCCTACCCGTTGAGCCGCCGAGGGGGTGATCTGCATCAGCCCATGCGCCCCACCCGCGCCGCGCGCCGTCGGGTTCAGGGTCGACTCCTTGAAGGCCAGCGCCGCCAGGTTCAGCCAGTCGATCTGCTGCGCGTCACCATGCTTCTGCAACACCGAGCGCACGGAGGCCAGGCGTTGGCGGGCCTTGCTTGCCAGGGGGTCATGCACACGGTACTGGCGGCGGTAGATACGTTCGAAAGCAGCGTCCTGGTTGCCCGGTGCACGGTAACCCTGAAGAAACCGGTCGACCGCTGCCTGCAGCTCGGGCGTATCGCGCCCCACATACCAGCGCATGGCCTGCGGCGGCCCAAGGTGCACGCCCGGGTTGAGGCGCAGCCGTGGCATTACCCTGGACCAACGCTGGGCAATCGGCTGCTCGACCACCGTGAGGTGATAGATGCCGGCCTGCACCATTTCCAGTACATCCTCCACCGCCAGCGTTGAATCAACCCATTCCACCTTGATGGGCGGGCGCTTGCGCAAGGCCAGCCGCTGGTTGACCTGCTGGATGAGCGGGCCGGCGGCACTGGCACTGGTCAGGGCGATGGTACGCCCAGACAACTGCTCCACCTGGGTGAAGCCGCGCTCACCCTTGCGCCCGACCAGCGTTAGCGCTACGTGGTCGCGTATGGGCGCAGTGGCCGTGACGCCACGCACTACCCCAGGGTCGAACAGTTCGCCCGGTGCTGCCAGGTCACCCTCGCCCCGTGCCAGGGCGCCCAGTAACTGCTCCTTGGCCCGTGGGATCAGCTTGAGCTGCAACCGCTGGCCGTCCTCGACACGCGCGTTGAGAAAATGCTCCAGGGCCCGTAGCCGATAATATTCGATGCCCACCGGTTCGCCCTTCACTTCGCCCGAACTGTTGCGGCTCTGGTTGACCAGCACGCGCAACACCTTGCTGCTGCGTATCTGCTGCAGGTCGCGGGCCTTGGCCGCAGGAATGTGCTGCGGGCCCGGCGCCCGCGCCTGTGCATACGCAGCCACGGGCAGGCAAAGCGTTAGCAGGAAAACAAGCCAGTATCGCGGCATGGGCAGCGTATCCGTGGGGTGTGGGGGCCGGTTAGCCAGGCCATCGCCACATGAGGTTTGACGGCAAAAGACCTCTACAAGCACATGAAGTTCTTGGATTTTCAGTAAAACGCAAGCTTTTGCTATGCTGGCCGCCCCGCGGCACGAGGTAGCACCATGCAACTGATCGATATCGGCGTCAACCTGACCAACAGCAGTTTCCAGGGCCGGGAGGCCGAGGTTTTCCAACGCGCCCTGCAGGCGAATGTGGCGCAACTGGTACTGACCGGCACCAGCCTGGCTGTCAGCGAACAAGCGCTGGAGCTATGCCATCAGCTTGACGAAACGGGCGCCCACCTGTTCGCCACGGCAGGCGTACACCCCCATGATGCTCAAGGCTGGGACAGCTTGAGCGAGCAGCGTTTACGCCAGTTGCTTAAAGAACCTCGGGTGCGAGCAGTGGGTGAATGCGGGCTGGACTTCAACCGCGATTTTTCCCCTCGCCCACAGCAGGAAGCCGCCCTGCATGCGCAACTGGCGCTGGCGGTGGAAACGCAGATGCCGGTTTTTCTGCACGAACGCGATGCCAGCGAGCGCCTGGTCGCGATTCTTAGGGAGTACCGCGACCACCTGGTAGGCGCGGTGGTGCACTGCTTCACCGGTGAACGTGAGGCGCTGTATGCGTACCTGGACCTGGATCTGCATATAGGCATTACGGGTTGGATTTGCGACGAACGGCGCGGCACTCACCTGCATGCGCTGGTGGGCAATGTGCCTGCAGGCCGGCTGATGCTCGAAACCGATGCGCCCTACCTGTTACCCCGCAGCCTGCGGCCCAAGCCAAAAAGCGGTCGCAACGAACCGGCCTACCTGGGCGAGGTGCTGAGGGAGGTTGCGCTGCACCGATCCGAACGTATCGAGACAACCGCTGCGCACACCACGGACACTGCACGTACCTTCTTCGGCCTGCCTTCAGTGCCCGTTGTTTCTTGATACATATCAACACCGTCGCTGGCAGCCAGCGGCACAATGATGGCACCTTGCCAATATTGTTTCCGCTCAACTCAGAGAAGACCTACCCATGGGTGCCTGGCTTAGCAACGTTTCACTGAAATACAAGTTCTGGGCCGTCAATGCGGTGGCCTTTGTCACGACCCTGCTGCTGGTGCTGTATGCCGTGCACCTGGAGCAGCGTGCGCGCGCCGAGGCAGCGCAGCGCCAGGCCGTGGCGCAGGCTGAAGTGCTTGCGGCCTGGCCGGCAGGCCAGGCACTGCCCCGCGCTGCCGCCATCGTCAGCTGGTCGACCGGGCAAACGCCGACCTTCGCCGGCGAGCCCCTCGACGATCTGCGTAACGCTCAAGGCTGGGTGAGCCTACCTGGCGATCACCTGCTGGGTGAGGACCCCATCGAGGGTGCGCAGGTATTGAGCCTGGGCGACCGCCAGGTCGCCGTGATCGCACAGGCGCCCAGCCTGCGTCAGGTCTTCGTCGAACGGTTCACCAATTACGCGGTGTGCGTATTGATCCTGATGCTGGCCATGCTAGGTGCCTCGCAGTTGCTGATCCGCTTCTTGCTCAGCCAGCTGAACACCCTGAAGGACGTGATGCTGCACGTGGAAAAGACCGGCGACCTGGCCGCCCGGGTACCGCTGGCCTGCGGTGACGAGGTTGGCCAGATGGCCGGTGCGTTCAACGCCATGCAGGCAACCTATCACCGGGTGGTCAGTACCGTCGCCCACACCGCAGCGCAACTGGACTCCGGCGCCGTACGCCTGGCTGCCAGCATGAGCGACGTGCGTCACGGCATGCTGGGCCAGCAGAGTGAGACTGACCAGGCGGCCACGGCCATCAATGAAATGTCGGCCACGGTGCACCACATCGCCCAGCACGCAGGCGCGACCCGTGACCTGTCGCAGACGGCCGACACCCTGGCAGGCAGTGGCAAGGAAGTGGTGAGCCGCGTCCAGACGTCCATTGCGGGCTTGTCCAGCGGCGTGCAGCAAACCGCCGAGATGATTCGCCAGCTGGCAGAAGACAGCCAGAAGATCAATGGCGTGGTCAGCGTGATTCACAGCATCGCAGAGCAGACCAACCTGCTGGCACTCAATGCCGCCATCGAGGCGGCGCGTGCAGGTGACCTGGGCCGTGGGTTTGCAGTGGTGGCAGATGAAGTGCGCAACCTGGCAAAGCGCGTGCAGACCTCCACCGACGAGATTACCACCATGGTGTCCGCCTTGCAGTCGGGCACCCGCGACGCTGTGGACTTCATGCAAGAAAGCTCCTACAAGGCCGACGACTGCGTGAGGCAGGCCCAGGAAGCCGGGGCCGCACTGGCGGAAATCACCGGGGCTGTAGCGCAGATGCGTGAAAGCAATACACAGATTGCCGTGGCGGCCGAGCAGCAAAGCCAGGTTGCCGAAGAGATGAATCGCGCCGTGGTGAGTATCCGCGATGTCACCGAGCAGACGGTGCAGCAGACCGTGGGCTCGGCCAACACGAGTACCGAGCTGGCCACCCTGGCCGGCGCGCTGAACAAGGCCATAGGCCAGCTAAAGCTATAGTCGCCATAGCCAGCCTCGATTGGCCCACTGCAAAGGGCCGCACTAAGCTTTGGGCATGACCGAGAGGAACTGCCCATGAACAAATACCTGCCCCACCTGCCCGCCTGGCAATGGCGACGCCACGCCCATAATCACCGCCACTCGGGCAACCCTGCGCCACACTTCATTGCCGTGCCGCTGTGCCTGCTTGGTGGGTTACTGGTGCTGTCAGGCGTGTTTGGCCTCGACCTGACGCAAACCGCCGTCGGCGCCATTGCCCTGATTGCAGGCGCGAGCCTGCAACGACACAGCCACCAGCATCCGGGCTAGATCAGGCGAATACGGTGACGGTCTGCCGGCTCAACGCCAGCAAAGCCCCGTCGGCGGCCCACAACGCGGCCGCCGCATGGCCATAACCGTCACGCGCATGTTCGGTTTCCACAGAGTAGCGGTACCAGTCAGTCGCAGCCGCCTGCGCGATCGGCTGGACGAACTCAATGGTCCAGGTCAACGTGCTGCCCGCAGCAGGATGCTTCAAGAACGGAAGCAGGCTGGGCGGCCAGGCATCCACCAATGCCAGCAGGTGAGCTTCACTGAGCGGCTGCGCCGCGATGTCGCGCAGGCGCACCCAGCCACCCATCTTGCGTGCGCTGCTGCCTGTGAACGGCAAGTCGCCCACGCCCCAGCGCAAGGCCACGTGGCGCATGAACGCGGGTGTAATCCCTGGCATGAAGGGCAACTCCTCGGCTGAATCAGCCAGGGCTTTCATGGGTTCGGGCGGCAAGGCAGGCACCTGCACCACCGAAGCGCGTGAGGCACCGAAGTTACCCTGAACCAAGGTGACCACCTGGCCGTCCTGCACGGCACGGCCCAACAAGGTGCTGACCCCCTTCCCCTCGCGCAATACCTCGGTTTCGAGCCGAAGCGGTACCTCGGGCGCCGCCGGCGCAACAAAGCTGATAGCCAGCGAGCGCACGGGGCGATCACCACCCACCCGCTGGCGCATGGCCTCATACACCATCGCTGCCATCAGCCCCCCGAACACCGCCCGCCCCTGGGCCCAGCTGACCGGCACAGTGATGTTGTCGGGGTTGGCCCTGGCGGCCTCGAGCATCTGAGTGAAGTTCATCGGGCAATTCCTGAGCAGGTCGCAAGCGACGTGTCTGCCCATCCTAGCCACCAACTGCTCACACCACAGCCTTCATATCGGTCAATGTCCAGGCTTGCGACGCACCAAGGCCTTGCGCAGGGCCTCCAGCGTTTTGTCAGACCTGCATTCAGCCTGGTGCAGCTCCTGCTCCCACTCACCTTGGCAAACCAGCAAGTCTGGATGCTCACGCACCTGCAGCAGCCACTGCAGCCGGTCATGCCAGTCGCCAAGGTCACCTTGCGCGCGCTTGAGCACCTGCTGCAGGCGCTTCCCGGCGTGATCGAGTTGCGGGTACGCCTCATCACCGTAACGTGCGCGCTTGATCAGCAGGCGCAGGCGGTGGCGGTCGTGCGCAGGGTCCTTCAGGGCAGCTTCGAGTTTTCGCCACTGCTTGACCAAGCCCTTGTCGATGCGTTTGTTCAGGGACTTGGTAAGGCCTTCGCGCCCGGCAGCCCGCAGGAACAACGGGAACGCATCGACAATGGCCAGCACGCGTGTCAGCTGCGGGCTGGCGGCGACGCTTGCGTAGCTGCTGGCGCGGCCTTCCAGGCGTTTTTGCCCGGGCTGCGCATGCCCTCGCGCCACCAGCTCTGCAGCCAGTACCTCATTGTCGCGCAGCGGTGTGGTCAGCGTGCCCAGCGACTTTGCAGCCTCTTCGAACTGCTCGACACCGGGCAGCCCACGCAGCGGCCGCAGCAGGCTGCGCAAGCGGCGCAAGGTCGTTCGCAGGTCGTGCAAGGCCTCGCTGTCGGTATCAGCAGCAAGTCGCTCGCGGCAGGCCAACAGCCGTACCTGTACGGTGAGTACCTGTGCGACCAGATGATCGAGCATGTCAGACATGTGGCGCTCCTTGGTCAGCGACCGGCACGCGACTCACGAATGTAGAAACGGGCCTTTTCGGCTTTGCGGGTGCAGCTCTCATACCCTTCGAACTGTTGCTGGGTCTTGGCACCGGTGAGCAGTGACAGCGCCTTGGAATAACTCACTGCGCCCGCGAAGCCTTCAGCCTTGGCCAAGTCCAGCTCTTTCCAGGCCGCGTCCAGTTGGGTGGCACAGCTGTCGCGGTACGCGGTTTTGCCTGCGCAGCCGGCAAGGGCCAGGGCAATCAGGGGAAGGCAGATCCAGGCTTTCATCGTTAAGACCTCGAAGATAGGAAAACAGTGGCGTTTGGACGCTCGGGCACCTGAAAAGTGCCCAGCCTGGCCCCGGCTTGCTGCACCACGGGGGTAGCCCCGCGCAATGCGCATTGAAGCCCGGGGTGGGTTCAGTGCATTGTAGGCCCATGGTTACACGGGCTGGGGACTGTACATGAGCAAACGCGTGGCACTGGTACTGGGATCGGGCGGCGCCCGGGGGTATGCGCACATCGGCGTGATCGAGGAAATCGAGCGCCGCGGCTATGAAATCGCCTGTGTTGCCGGCTGCTCCATGGGGGCGGTGGTGGGCGGCATCTATGCTGCAGGCAAGCTGGGCGAGTACCGCCACTGGATCGAAAGCCTGGACTACCTGGATGTGCTGCGCCTGGTGGATGTCAGCTTCCGCCTTGGCGCGATCCGAGGCGACAAGGTATTCGGCCAAATTCGCAAGATCGTTGGCGAAATCAACATCGAGCAGTTGCGAATCCCCTACACGGCAGTTGCCGCAGACCTCACCAACCAGCAGGAAATCTGGTTCCAGGAGGGTTGCCTGCATCAGGCCATGCGCGCCTCGGCCGCCATCCCCAGCCTGTTCACCCCAGTGATGCAGGGCAACCGCATGCTGGTCGACGGGGGCATCCTCAACCCGTTGCCGATCGTGCCTGTGGTATCCAGCCACTGCGACCTGATTATTGCGGTCAACCTCAACGCCACCAACCAGAAGCACTACCAACTGCCGGTGATCGAGCGGCCGGCTGCTTTCAAGATGCGTTTCGACGCGCTGTTGAATTCATTAGGTTCACACCTGCCGTTCCGCCGTAAACCCGCCGAGCAGCTAGTGCGCATTGCTCAGGGCATGGGTACCGAAGGCCTGGTGCCGCCAAACCCCTGGCTGGCCGATGCAGCTAACCCGCAGGCCCAGCAACCCACCGCCGCTCCCGAGCGCGAGGGGGCACCGAAGTCGGCAACAGGTTCGTTCATCATCGATAACGTGGGCCCTGCTTCCCTGCTGGACCTCATCAACCAGAGCTTCGAGGTGATGCAAACTTCGTTGGCACAGTACAAGATCGCCGGTTATCCGCCAGACGTCCTGATCAACGTGCCCAAACGTGTTTGTCGGTTCTTCGAGTTCTACAAAGCGCCAGAGCTGATTGCGCTGGGGCGGGAGATTGCGCGGGACACGCTGGACAATTATGAGGGGGCCAAGCGCTAGCGCAAGGCTGGGGGGTGGGGATTGAATACTGGGGCTGCTGTGCAGCCCCAGGTGATCACCTCAGTAGCGGGTGATGTCAGCGTTGGCTTCCAGCTGCTTGCGGTACGCAGCGAAATCCTGCTGGCCGGCGCGGGAGGCAAGATAGCGGCGGATCTGCTGCTTCTCTTCGTCAGTCGCTGCAGTGCCTTCGTTCACGCCCTTGAGTTGCAGCACCACCAGGCTTCCGTCACGCAGTACCACGCTGCCATAGACTGGCTTGTCCTTGGCCTGAGGCTTGCCCAGGCGGAAGAGCGCCTGCAGTTCAGCCGGGTCAATCCCGTCCTCGCCACGGGTCACCGCCTCATAGGCCTTCCAACCCTGGCCTTCGTGCACGCTGCCAGCAGCGATGGAACCGTCACGCAGGCCGGCGATCAGCTTGTCCGCCTTGGCTTTGAGTTCGGCAGTTGCCTTCTCCTTGGCCAGGTGGTCGCGGATACTCTTGGCGACTGCCTCCAGCGGCAATTGCTCAGGCTTGCGGTGCTCCTTGACGCGCAGCACGACAGTGGTTTCCGGGTCCAGCTCGATGGCGGTGCTGTTGGCACCCTCCTCCAGCACTTCTTCGGAGAATGCAGCCTGCACCACGGAACGGTTGGCAGTAATGCCCTCGCCGCCTTCACGACCGAACGGCGAGGAGGTATGTACCTTAAGGTTCAAGTCCTGGGCAGGTTGCCCAAGGTCGGAAGCCTCGTAGGCCGCATCCTGCAACTGCTTGCTGGCATCCACGTAACGCTGCTCCACCATCGGCGTCTTCAGGTCACGGGTAAGCTTGTCTTTCAGGCTGGCGAAGCTCGGCACCTCAGGCGCCTCCACACCCAGCAGCTTGATCAGGTGGTAGCCGTACTCGGTACGCACCGGAGTAGAGACCTGGCCATCGTGCAGCTTGTACAACGCCTGCTCGAATGCCGGGTCGTAGACCCCAGGGCCCGCGAAGCCGAGGTCGCCGCCGTTGCTGGCCGAGCCTGGGTCCTGGGAATACTCCTTGGCCAGCGCGGCGAAATCCTCACCTTTGGCCAGGCGCTTCTCGATCTCATCAGCGCGGGCCTTGGCCTGGGCGTCGGTGACCTTGTCGTTGACCTCGATCAGAATGTGGGCGGCGCGACGCTGTTCGGCAAGGTTGGCGATTTCCTTCTCGTACTGCGCCTTGAGCTGCTCGTCAGTAACCTTGGCCTGGTCGAAGAATGCCGACTTCTTCAGCTCGACATAATCAATCACCACCTGGTCGGGTGACATGAATTCCTTGGCGTGCTGGTCGTAGTGCTGCTTGACCTCTTCATCGCTAACTTTCACCGCGGCCGGGTCGACCTTGAAGGTCAGGGAGGCAAAATCGCGGGTCTGCTTTTCCAGGCGGGCGAATGCATCTACCTGCTGGTCGGTCACGAAGCTGCTGCCGGCCAGGCCGGTACGCAGTTGCCCGATGAGCATTTCTTCGCCGAGCATGTCGCGGAACTGCATGCGGCCATAGCCCATCTGGCGGATGACCTGATCGAAGCGGTCGGCACTGAACTTGCCATCGACCTGAAATTCCGGCGTCTGCAAGATTACCTGGTCGAGGGCAGCATCGGAGAAGGCGAACTTGGCATCCTTGGCGCCCTCGAGCAGCAGCTTGCGGGCGATCAGGCCCTTGAGTGCTTCTTCGCGCAGCAGCTTGTCATCCAGCAGCGCAGGGTCAAAGTCCTTGCCCAGCTGTTGCACCAGCTGGCGGCGCTGCATGTCGGCTGCCTGGCTCAGTTCGTTCTGGCTGATGGTTTCGCCGTTGACCTTGGCGGCGTCCTGGCTATGGGTGGCGGCTTGGAAGATGGCTTCGAAACCGGTCAATGCCATCAGAACGACGATGAGGCCGATGATGGTCTTGGCAATCCAACCTTGTGAATTGTCCCTGATATTTTGCAGCATGCGTCCCCCAGAGACGGCTGTACCACTGCGTCGACAACCGCGGAGCGTGGGTAGAGTCCTGATAAAAGAAAGGCGCATCCGAGGATGCGCCTTTTCTTAGCAAACGTGTCAGGCGAGAACGTTTGCGCCTCGCCTTCGGCGTGCTCGAACCGGGCATTGCCAGGTTCGGCTGAAAGAGACGACTTGTTAGTTAACGGCGTCTTTCAGACCCTTGCCAGCCTTGAAGCCCGGCACCTTGGCAGCGGCAATCTTGATCGCCTTGCCGGTTTGCGGGTTGCGGCCAGTGCGCTCAGCGCGGTCCTTTACGTTGAAAGTACCGAAGCCCACCAGTACCACATCGTCGCCTGCTTTCAGGGCACCGGTCACAGACTCGATGACTGCGTCCAAGGCGCGACCAGCAACAGCTTTCGGGATGTCAGCGGATGCGGCGATAGCGTCAATCAGTTCCGACTTGTTCACTCTAAGTCCCCTTATCTCTCTAATGAGTATGTTTCTAAGTATGTAATCAAAAACGTTTGAAACGTACGCTGGGTGGCCTGATGACAATAGCGTGCCGCTTTATAGCAAGGCCCCGAAAATACTGTCAAGGAAAGCCCCCCGGCTTAAAACTGCTAGTGCGTGCTGATTCTTTCCTTAGCATCGCTGTCGCGCTTTTCGTCCTTGGCGACAATCTCGGAAGCCACATCTGGCAAGGGCTCCGGGGCGTATTGCAGCGCAATTTGCAGGACTTCGTCAATCCATTTGACCGGTTTGATCTGAAGATCCTGTTTGATGTTTTCAGGAATCTCCTTCAAATCGCGCACATTCTCCTCCGGGATGATCACCGTCTTGATGCCGCCACGGTGAGCCGCCAGCAGTTTTTCCTTCAGGCCGCCGATCGCCAGTACCTGCCCGCGCAGGGTAATTTCGCCGGTCATGGCGACGTCGGCGCGTACGGGTATCTGGGTCAGTGCCGATACCAGCGCCGTGCACATGCCAATGCCAGCACTCGGGCCATCCTTGGGTGTAGCACCCTCGGGCATATGGATGTGAACGTCATGCTTTTCATGGAAATCAGCAGCGATCCCCAGGCTACGCGCCCGGCTACGCACAACCGTCTGCGCGGCCGTGATCGACTCGACCATGACGTCACCCAGCGAACCGGTCTTGATCAACTGGCCCTTGCCAGGGATGACCACGGCTTCGATGGTCAGCAGCTCACCGCCAACCTGCGTCCAGGCAAGGCCTGTGACCTGGCCGATCTGGTCCTTCTGCTCCGCCAGCCCGTAGCGGAACTTGCGTACACCCAGCAGGTGCTCAAGCTGTTCGCCAGCCACCTTGACCTTTACCTGCTTCTGGCCAGTGTGCTCCTTGACCACCTTGCGGCAGACCTTGGCAATCTGCCGCTCCAGGCCGCGCACGCCAGCCTCGCGGGTGTAGTAACGGATGATGTCACGGATCGCCGATACGTCGACTTCCAGCTCTTCCTTCTTCAACCCGTTGGCCTTGACCTGCTTGGGTACCAGGTACTTGACCGCGATGTTGATCTTTTCGTCCTCGGTGTAACCCGGCAGGCGGATGATCTCCATACGGTCCAGCAGCGCTGGCGGGATGTTCATCGAGTTGGAGGTGCACAGGAACATCACGTCCGAAAGGTCGTAGTCGACCTCGAGGTAATGGTCGTTGAAATTGTGGTTCTGCTCGGGGTCCAGCACCTCGAGCAGCGCCGAGGCCGGGTCGCCACGCATGTCGCTGCCCATCTTGTCGATTTCATCGAGCAGGAACAGCGGGTTACGCACGCCCACCTTGGTCATCTTCTGGATCAGACGGCCCGGCATGGAGCCGATGTAGGTGCGGCGGTGACCGCGGATTTCTGCCTCGTCACGCACACCGCCAAGGGCCATGCGCACGAACTTGCGGTTGGTTGCTGCAGCGATGGATTCAGCCAGCGAGGTCTTGCCGACGCCGGGTGGGCCAACCAGGCACAGTACAGGGCCACGGATTTTCTTGACGCGTTTCTGTACGGCAAGGTACTCAAGAATGCGTTCTTTGACCTCTTCAAGGCCATAGTGGTCGGCATCGAGGATTTCCTCGGCCTTGGTCAAGTCCAGACGTACCTTGCTCTGGGCCTTCCACGGCACCTGCACCAGCCAGTCGAGGTACGAGCGCACCACCGTTGCCTCGGCCGACATCGGTGACATCTGCTTGAGCTTGTTCAGCTCGGCTTGAGCCTTGGTCATGGCATCTTTCGGCAGGCCCGCAGCTTCGATGCGCTTTTTAAGCTCTTCGACCTCGTTGTGGCCCTCGTCGCCGTCACCGAGCTCTTTCTGAATGGCTTTCATCTGCTCATTCAGGTAGTACTCGCGCTGGCTGCGCTCCATCTGCTTCTTGACCCGACCACGGATACGCTTCTCGACCTGCAACAGGTCGATTTCGGCGTCCAGCAGCGCCAGCACGTGTTCGACACGCGCCGACAGGTCGACGATCTCCAGGATCTCCTGCTTCTGCTCGATTTTCAGCGCCATATGCGCAGCCATGGTATCAACCAGGCGGCCAGGCTCATCGATGCTGTTAAGCGATGACAGGACTTCGGCGGGGACTTTCTTGCCCAGCTGCACGTACTGCTCGAATTGCGAAAGCAGCGTGCGCACGAACACTTCCGACTCACGCTCCGCAGCGTCGGTTTCATCGATCAACGACACTTCGGCTCGCACATGGCCATCGACTTCGCTGAAGCGCTCGACCGCACCGCGCTGCTCACCCTCGACCAGCACCTTGACGGTGCCATCCGGCAGCTTGAGCAGTTGAAGCACAGTGGCTACGGTGCCGACGCGGTACAGCGCGTCCTCGCCCGGATCGTCATCGGCCGGGTTTTTCTGGGCCAGCAGCAGAATCTGCTTTTCGCCCGTCATCGCCGCCTCAAGGGCTTCGATGGACTTTTCACGCCCCACGAACAGCGGGATGACCATGTGCGGGTAAACAACGACATCGCGCAATGGCAAAAGAGGCAAGTCGAGGGTGGTCTTCATGATTTCGCCTCTACAGCGGCCCTATGGCCGGAAAACGTTGGAAATTATGCTTGGACCTAATGTGGGGGCATGCCTGCGAAATTACAAGCGCTAGCGCAGGAAAAGCAAAAAGGGGCCCGTGGGCCCCTTGATGCAGGTACTTCAACCGACCATGCCCGTATCAGGCGTCTGGTGCAGCCTTGGCTTGCGGCTCGCTGTTTTCGTAGATCATCAGCGGCTGCGAAGTGCCTTCGATGACGCTCTCATCAATGACCACCTTGCTGACATCCTTCGAGGAAGGGATCTCGTACATGGTGTCGAGCAGAACGCCCTCGAGAATGGAGCGCAGGCCACGAGCACCCGTTTTGCGCTCAAGAGCCTTGCGCGCCACGGCCTTGAGCGCATCAGAGCGGAACTCAAGGTCGACGCTTTCCATTTCGAACAGCTTGGCATACTGCTTGGTCAAGGCGTTCTTCGGCTCGGTCAGAATCTGGATCAGTGCAGCTTCGTCCAGTTCGTCAAGCGTCGCCAATACGGGCAGACGGCCGACAAATTCCGGAATCAGGCCAAACTTGACCAGGTCATCCGGCTCGACTTCACGCAGCGACTCGCCAACCTTCTTGCCTTCTTCCTTGCTGCGCACTTCAGCGCCAAAGCCCATACCACCCTTGGTAGAGCGGTTCTGGATGACCTTTTCAAGGCCGGAGAACGCGCCACCGCAAATGAACAGGATATTGCGGGTATCAACCTGCAGAAATTCCTGCTGCGGATGCTTGCGGCCGCCCTGCGGCGGCACCGAGGCAACGGTACCCTCGATGAGCTTGAGCAGCGCCTGCTGCACGCCCTCACCCGAAACATCACGGGTAATCGACGGGTTATCAGACTTGCGCGAGATCTTGTCGATCTCGTCGATGTAGACAATGCCCATCTGGGCCTTCTCCACGTCGTAGTCACACTTCTGCAGCAGCTTCTGAATGATGTTTTCGACGTCCTCACCCACATAACCGGCTTCGGTCAGGGTGGTGGCGTCTGCAATGGTGAACGGTACGTTCAACAGGCGAGCGAGGGTTTCTGCAAGCAATGTCTTACCCGAGCCGGTAGGCCCGATGAGCAGAATGTTGCTCTTGCCCAGCTCGACTTCGTCGCCCTTTTTGTCACGCTGATTCAGGCGTTTGTAGTGGTTGTACACCGCTACGGCAAGCACCTTTTTAGCGCGCTCCTGACCAATGACGTACTGGTCCAGGATGCCGCTGATTTCTTTCGGCGAAGGCAATTTGTGCGCGCTGCTCTCGGCCTGGGCTTCCTGCACCTCCTCACGGATGATGTCGTTGCACAGGTCGACGCACTCGTCGCAGATAAATACCGAGGGCCCGGCAATCAGTTTGCGCACTTCGTGCTGGCTTTTGCCGCAGAAGGAGCAATAAAGCAATTTGCCGCTGTCCTCGCCGTTACGGGTGTCAGTCATTCGATCGATCCAATCCGGTAGGCTTGCAACACAAGATGAAGGCAATTGCGGGCTTTTTCAAGTCCGCAGGCAGGCGCCATGTGCGCCCACCTGCTCTGGCTGCCGGGGTCAGGAAGCCAGTTGCCGCTTGTCGTATACCGAGTCGATCAGGCCGTACTCGGCCGCGCGCGAGGCGCTCATGAAGTTGTCGCGCTCGGTGTCACGCTTGATGGTTTCCAGGTCCTGGCCTGTGTGGTACGCCAGCAGCTCGTTCAGGCGGGCCTTGATATTGAGGATTTCCTGGGCATGGATCTCGATATCGGTAGCCTGGCCCTGGAAACCGCCCAGTGGCTGGTGAATCATCACGCGTGAGTTAGGCAGGCAGTGACGCTTGCCCTTGGCACCGGCAGCCAGCAGGAACGCACCCATGCTGCAGGCTTGGCCAATGCAGATGGTGGAAACGTCCGGCTTGATGAACTGCATGGTGTCGTAGATCGACATACCTGCGGTCACCGAACCGCCCGGCGAGTTGATGTACAGATGGATATCCTTGTCCGGGTTTTCCGCCTCAAGGAAGAGCATTTGCGCAACGACCAGGTTCGCCATGTAGTCTTCTACCGGGCCAACCAGGAAAATCACACGCTCCTTCAACAGGCGCGAATAAATGTCGTAAGCACGCTCGCCACGGGCGGACTGCTCGATAACCATCGGGACCAGGCCGCCTGCAGCCTGGATGTCAGAGCTCTGCTGAATAAAAGAATTGCGGGACATGTCCTGCGCTCACTCCCAAATAGTCATGGCTTGAATACGCACAAGCCAGCGCGAAGGCTGGCTTGTGGGGGTTTCCTACGAGAAGGGCCCGTTACTCGGCTTCGGCGGGTGCCTCGGCAGGTTTAACGGCTTCTTCGTACGAGACCGACTTGTCGGTCACAGTCGCTTTCTGCAGAACAGTATCTACAACTTGTTCTTCCAGCACAACCGAACGCACCTCGTTCATCTGCTCGTCGTTCTTGTAGTACCAGGCGATGACCTGCTCAGGCTCCTGATAGGCAGAGGCCATTTCTTCGATCATCTCGCGAACCTTGGCCTCGTCTGGCTTCAGCTCGTTCTGCTTGACCACTTCGGCCACGATCAGGCCCAGCACGACGCGGCGCTTGGCCTGCTCGTCGAACAGCTCGGCTGGCAGTTGGTCAGGCTTGATGTTGCCACCGAACTGCTGAACAGCCTGCACGCGCAGACGGTTGACTTCGTTTTCCAGCAGCGCCTTTGGCACTTCGATCGGGTTGGCGGCCAGCAGACCGTCCATGACCTGGTTCTTGACCTTGGTCTTGATCGCCTGGCGCAGTTCACGCTCCATGTTCTTGCGAACTTCGGTGCGGAAGCCTTCCAGGGTCGATTCCTTGATGCCGAACTGGGCGAAGAACTCTTCGTTCAGTTCTGGCAGCACAGGTGCCGCAACGCTGTTGACGGTGATGGTGAACTCGGCGGCTTTGCCGGCCAGGTCCAGGTTCTGATAGTCCTCAGGGAAGGTCACATTCACAACGCGCTCTTCGCCCGCCTTGGCGCCTACCAGGCCTTCTTCGAAGCCAGGGATCATGCGGCCCGAACCCAGAACCAGCGGGGTGCCTTTGGCCGAACCACCTGGGAAGGCCTCACCGTCTACCTTGCCAACGAAGTCGATGTTGACCTGGTCGTCGTTCTGGGCGGCACGCTCGACAGCCTCGAAACGCGTGTTCTGCTTGCGCAGCACTTCCAGCATGCTGTCCAGGTCGGAATCAGCCACTTCGGCGCTCAGGCGCTCGACCTTGATGGTTTCGAGGCCAGCTACGGTGAACTCGGGGAACACTTCGAAGATAGCGACGAATTCCAGGTCCTTGCCTTTTTCGAAGGACTTGGGCTCGACGGCAGGGGCGCCAGCCGGGTTCAGCTTCTGCTCGACGATCGCTTCATAGAAGGAGGCCTGGACCAGGTCACCGAACGCCTCTTGACGGGCATCGGCTTCGAAACGCTGGCGGATCACGCTCATCGGCACCTTGCCTGGACGGAAACCGGCAACCTTGGCGCGCTTGGCAGTCTGCTGCAGACGCTTGTTGACTTCGTTCTCGACGCGCTCGGCCGGAACGGCGATGGTCATGCGGCGCTCGAGAGCGGAAGTGTTTTCAACAGAAACTTGCATGGATATTCCTCGTTGCACAGACGTTAGCCGGCGTTTGCCCGACTCCAGAATCAAGGGCAAGCATTCTAGTGAGTCACGCAGCAGAAGTCACCCCACCCGGGATGCCCCCTGGACGACGCCGGTCGATTGGCTTTAAAGGCTGGGCGGCAAGCCGCCGAACCTGTCTCAATAGGGGCCGCAGGACGCCCATGACGGTCTGCGGCCGAAATATCTTGTTCAACAACTACCTTCAACGACATCGCTACCTTTATGCAGGGTCGTTGAAATGGCAGTACTCCTCCCAGCCCATGCCCAGCGCCTCTGCCACCTCCCGGTGGGTTTCCAGGCGCATCGCCTGCAGCTGCTCGGGGCTTTCGGCAATCAACTGCAGCGCCAACTCCCAAGGCTGAAGGCCTTGCTCATGAGCGGCATCTTCGAACGCCCACTCGATTTGCTGCGCCTGCTCATGCGCATCAAGCTGACGGACCTCTTCCAGCAGCTGTGGATGGGCCTGGGCAAAGCGCTGCAGCGCAAGGGCCTGACGGGCTTCTTTTGCAATCATCGGGCTGCTCCTCTGCCGACTCAACGGGCCGGGATTTCAACTGGCTGAAATCTAACAGCTTTTATTGGGCCCTCACCAGCGGATTGCAAGGGCCGGGCAGTGATTTTGCCCCGAAAATATTTGCCATGGGCTGCGCGCGACGCGCAACAAAAAAGGCGCCCGGTCCATGACCAAGGCGCCTTTCGAAAAATGGGGTGGACGATGGGAATCGAACCCACGACAACTGGAATCACAATCCAGCGCTCTACCAACTGAGCTACGCCCACCATGTTGCGGTGTTGCGGTACTGCCTTACAGAAGCATGGTGCGGACGAAGAGACTCGAACTCTTACAGCTTGCGCCGCTGGAACCTAAATCCAGTGTGTCTACCAATTTCACCACGTCCGCGTAACGCTTAAAACAAAGGCGCCAGATGCTATCGCGGCGCCTTTGAAGAATATGGGGTGGACGATGGGAATCGAACCCACGACAACTGGAATCACAATCCAGCGCTCTACCAACTGAGCTACGCCCACCATATTGCATTACAGCCTACTTGCTTGCCAAAGCTGCCTAAGTGGCGCACCCGGCAGGACTCGAACCTGCGACCATCCGCTTAGAAGGCGGATGCTCTATCCAGCTGAGCTACGGGCGCTTAAGCATGAAGCCTAACCGAACGAGAAGTTTTGCAGGCTGCTGCCAAACGGCTCATTCTGCCCGACTTCGCCAACCAGTGCTAGGCTGTGCCCGACAAGTGCGGCGAATCTTATAGGCGACCCTGTAGGTCGTCAACACCTTTTTCAAAAAAATATAAATTATTGAAGGGGTTAGGGCATTTGCCCGACCACCCGTCTTTGCCCTTGGCCGATGTCGTGCGAGAATGCGCCCTCTTTATTGTTTCCTTCTCGATGGTTAATCACGCGTCTATGACTGCACACCTAATCGATGGCAAGGCGATCGCCGCCAAGCTGCGCCAGCAGATCGCTCAACGTGTCGTGGAGCGGCGCCAGCAGGGCCTGCGTACACCGGGGCTGGCAGTGATCCTGGTCGGCACCGACCCTGCCTCCCAAGTCTATGTCTCGCACAAGCGCAAGGACTGCGAAGAAGTCGGCTTTATCTCCCAGGCGTTCGACCTGCCCAGCCAGACCACCCAACAAGCACTGACCGAACTCATCGACCGCCTCAACGATGACCCAGCCGTCGATGGCATTCTGCTGCAGTTGCCACTGCCGGCGCACCTGGACGCCTCACTGCTGCTCGAGCGCATTCGCCCGGACAAGGACGTGGACGGTTTTCACCCTTACAACATCGGTCGCCTGGCCCAGCGTATCCCGCTGCTGCGCCCGTGCACACCCAAGGGCATCATGACCCTGCTCGAGAGCACCGGTCAGGACCTGTACGGCATGAATGCCGTGATCGTCGGCGCCTCCAACATCGTTGGCCGGCCTATGGCCATGGAGCTGTTGCTCGGCGGCTGCACCGTGACCGTCTGCCACCGCTTCACCCAGGACCTGGCTGGCCACGTTGGCCGTGCTGACCTGGTGGTCGTGGCTGCCGGCAAGCCGGGGCTGGTCAAGGGTGAATGGATCAAGGAAGGTGCCATCGTGATTGATGTGGGCATCAACCGCCAGGAAGACGGCAAGCTGGTCGGCGATGTGGTCTACGAGACCGCCCTGCCCCGCGCCGGCTGGATCACCCCGGTGCCAGGCGGCGTCGGGCCGATGACCCGGGCCTGCCTGCTGGAAAACACCTTGTATGCAGCAGAAGAGCTGCACGGCTGATACTGTTGGCCACCCACAACGGCACCTCATGCAGGTGCCGTTTTTTTTGCCTTGCATTTGAGCAGCAGCCAAGCGCCGGGTAGCTGGCAAGCAGATTGCAACCCAACACATTGCACTGTGCAGCCACCCCCGCGTGCGGTTCGTCAAAACCACTGCACGCACCGTAGTAGAGCCCGGGCCACTGAAGTGCACCACAACTGGTCAGACCGGTAAGGCCAAAAACCCTTGCATTGCAGAATATTTCGGGGTTTTATGACCACGCGCTGAACAAACCGGTAAGACCACAATAATTAAGTCCTGCGCTCTTTCGCCCCGTGCGGCTATCGAAGCAAGGACACCGATCAGAGATCACTTCCATGCTCAAATGGTGCTCGCGTTCGATCTTTCTTCAAGTCGTGTTAGGCCTCGCCCTCGGCGTCGTCTGCGGACTCAGCTTCCCCGACCTTTCCCTGCAACTCAAACCCTTGGGCGACGGCTTTATCAAGCTGATCAAGATGCTCATCGGCCTGATCGTCTTCTGCGTGGTAGTGAGCGGTATCTCCGGCGCAGGTGACCTGAAGAAGGTCGGCCGCATCGGCCTGAAATCGGTGATCTATTTCGAGGTGTTGACCACACTGGCCCTGGTTATCGGCCTGGTGTTCGCCTTCACCAGCGGGATCGGTACCGGTGCCAATATTCATCTGGACCAGCTGTCCAGCGCCGACGCCAGCAGCCTGGCGGAGCGCGGCCAGCACATTCATGGTGCCACCGCCTTCTTCATGGACCTGATCCCCAACTCGGTGGTCGGGGCCTTCGCCGACAACAATATCCTGCAAGTGCTGCTGTTCTCGGTACTGTTCGGCAGTGCACTCAACCTGGTGGGCGATTCGGCGGCCGGCATCTCGCGCCTGATCAACGAGCTGAGCCATGTGATCTTCCGCATCATGGGCATGATTGTGCGCCTGGCGCCCATTGGCGTATTCGGTGCCATCGCCTTCACCACCAGCAAGTACGGCCTTGAATCGCTGCAGCACCTGGGCGGCCTGGTAGCGTTGTTCTACCTCACCTGCGCAGGGTTCGTGCTGATTGTACTGGGCACCGTGATGCGCTTGTCTGGCCTCAAGCTGCTGCCCCTGATCAAATACCTGCGTGAAGAGCTCACCATCGTGCTGGGCACCGCCTCGTCCGACGCCGTGCTGCCACAGATCATGCGCAAGCTGGAGCATCTGGGCATCGGCAGTTCCACGGTGGGGCTGGTGATTCCTACCGGCTACTCGTTCAACCTCGATGGTTTCTCCATCTACCTCACCCTGGCCATCGTATTCATCGCCAATGCGACGGGCACGCCGCTGGAAATGACCGACCTGCTGACCATTTTGCTGGTGTCACTGGTGACTTCCAAAGGCGCTCACGGCATCCCAGGCTCTGCACTGGTGATTCTGGCGGCGACCTTGACCGCCGTGCCGGCGATACCGGTGGTTGGCCTGGTGCTGGTACTGGCTGTGGACTGGTTCATGGGCATCGGCCGGGCGCTGACCAACCTGATTGGCAACTGCGTCGCCACGGTGGCCATTGCACGCTGGGAAAAGGACATCGACCTTGAGCGGGCCAACAATGTGCTCGACGGCAAACCCGGCTTTGCACACACACCCCGCAAACAACCAGGCACCCATCAACAGGACTTTTGAAAGCGTGCGGCCGGCCCCCGTGCCGGCCCTCCAAGGAGCGAACTTTGATCAGCTCATCCACCGTCGTCAATTCAGTGGTTGAAAAACTGCGCCAGGCCCTGGCCAGAGGCCAATGGCGCAGCGGCGACATGCTGCCTGGCCAGCGCGAGCTGGCCGAGCAAATGGGCATCAGCCGGCCGAGCCTGAGAGAGGCGGTGACCGTTCTGGAAACCCTGGGCCTGGTCAGATCATTGCCAGGCAAAGGCGTACTGGTGCTCGAGGGTGAGGGTGCAGTTCAAGAACGTACCCTGGACACCGGCGCGGCGGCGAGCCTTGCCGATGTGCTGGAGCTGCGCTACACCCTGGAGCCGTTCATCGTCGGCCTGGTGGCGCAATCGGCCAACAGCCAGGACATTGGCCAACTACGCCTGACCCTCATGGACATGCGCGAAGCACTGGAGGCGCACGACAGCGAGGCGGGGGTAAAAGCCTACATCGCTTTCCACGAAGCGCTGTTCGCCCTTACCACAAACCCGATCTTCCAGAGCGTGGTGCAACAAACCGGCAACGCCCTCAAGCAGAGCGCCGACATGCTGCGCAACTCACCGGAGCATCTGGCAGCGCGGCTGAACGAAAATGAAGCCGTGGTGCGCGCCATACGCGAACGCAGCAGCGCGCAAGCCAGCGCGCAAATGCGACAGCACATTCTGGCAGAAGGGCTGCGTATGGGTATTGCCCTGAATGTACCCGATGAGCACCCGACCCCTTGACCCCAGGAGAGCGACGATGAACGGCGCCCACCCTTTGCCTGCCCTGCTTGCTGCAGGGGAAACCCGGCTCTCGGCCGAGCAGATCTACCCGCGGCTGTTCGATGCGATCCTCGAACAGCGCTTGCCGCCTGGCAGCCTGCTACCCGAACAGGCACTGGGCCATGCCTTCGGCGTCAGCCGTACGGTCATTCGCCGGGTACTTGGGCGCCTGTGCGACCAACAGGTAGTGGTGCAACGCCCCAGCCACACGGCACACCTGGCGGCGCCAGACCCTGAGCAGGCACGCCAGGTACTGAGCGCCCGGCGCTTGGCCGAAACCACCCTGATTACCCTGGCGGCCGAACGTGCCCGGCCAGCGCAGGTGCGCCAGCTTCGCCAGTTGGTGGAACGCGAACGCCAGCACCACGACAATGGCGAGCGCTGCGCAGCCATCCGGCTGGGCGGCGAGTTTCATCTCAAACTGGCGCAGGTGGCGGCCAATGCCCCGCTGGCGCGCTTTCTCAACGGGCTGGTACCGATGACCTCGCTGATCATCGCCCGCTACGAATCCCCCTGCTGCGACCACTGTGCATGGCAGGAGCACGCCGCGATCATCGATGCGGTGGAGCAAGGCGACGCGCCCGCTGCGCTGGCACTGATGCACAAGCACCTCGACCGGCTTGAAGGCAAGCTCCAACTGGGTTGAGCAGTGGGCGACGCCGGATCAACGCCGGATCAGGCAGGCGCCATGGCTGACGTCGGCAGGCCGAACAGCCGGTCGAATGCCCAGTTGTAGGCAAAGGTGTAGCACGGCACCAGGATGATGAACGCCATGTCTACCAGCAGCGCCTCCACAAGGGTCATGCCTAGCCACCAGGCAATCAGCGGTATCAGGTAGATCACCAGCGTCAGCTGGAAGCCGATGGCATGCACGATGCGCCTTGCCACACTGCGCCCACGCGTACGCTGGCGGCTTTCCCAATACTCGAACACCGTGTTGTAGATCAGGTTCCAGAGCATGGCGATGGTGGTGATCATCACCGCCAGCGGGCCAGTGTGGGACGCCTGGGTGTCAGACAGGTAAGCGAGCCCGAGCGTGGACATGCACAACCCAATCAACTCGTAGAACGTCACATACACCAGCTTGCGTTTCAGACCCTGCACAGCGCTTTCCTCCAACATCACGACATGATTGCGCGAAGTTTGCTTCACCCTGCTTGACAGTAAAAGTCAGCAGCTGTCAGATGAGCTGACAGGAGGACCCGATGAATTTTTCCAGCGACAATATTCAGCTGTTTCTGAGCGTACTCGACCAAGGGTCGTTCTCAGCGGCCGCACGCACACTCAAGCGCGTACCCTCAGCTGTGAGCATGGGGATTGGCAACCTGGAGGCCGAGCTTGGCTACAGCCTGTTCGAAAGGGGCGCACGGGAAGTGCGCCCCACCGCGCAGGCCTTGGCGCTGGAGCCGCATGCCCGGCTGATAGCCGAGCAACTTGGGCTGCTGCAGGTGCATGCGTTGGAGTTGTCGCGCGGGCTGGAAAGCAGCCTCACGCTGGCGGTAGCCCCTGATATCGATCACGGCCCGCTGCTGGCGGCCATCGCCCGGCTGGGTGAACGCTATCCCCTGCTGGACATCACCTTGCTCAGCGCCCCTCAGGAAGAAGCGCTGCAATTGCTGGACAGCGGTCGTGCAGACCTGTGCGTGGCCTTCGCCGGTTTGCAGGTGGAGGGCCACCGCGGCTTTCAATTCATAGGTGAAGAGTCGCTGGTAGCGACCCTGGCCCCCACTCACCCTGCCCTGGACGGCGGCGCCATACACTACCTGGAGGACCTGACCCGGGTACGGCAGATTCTGGTGCGCAGCCGCGACCTGCCGTTGGCCGACCCGCGCCCCTTGATCGGCGCCGCGCATTGGTCCACCGACAGCTTTGACCTTGCCCTGCAGATGGTCGAGGCCGGCCTGGGCTGGGGCGACCTGCCACTGTCCCGGGTGGCGCCATTGCTGGCCAGCGGCCGGCTGGTGAGGCTGCACTTTCGCAACACACGCAACGCGCTGCAGCTGCCGGTGCATATCCTCTGGCGCAAGCAGCAGCCGCTGCAACAAGCTGCGCGGCTGCTGATCGAACAGCTGGCAGCCTGCTGAACGCCGTTTGTCGAAACGCCCTTAAGAAATTTCCGTAGGTGTATCAACCTTTTACCGGGTGAGCCGATACCCCGGTCGACAGGCCCCACAGTGCGTCATGAGCGCACGGCGCCCTCCCCTCATTGGCTCAAGGTCTCGAAACATGAACCTGAAATTTCGCCACAAGATCCTGCTCAGCGCCTGCGGTGTCGTGGTGCTGGCATTCGCCCTGTTCACCCTCTACAACGATTATCTGCAACGCAACACCATCCGCCAGAACATCGAAGCTTCGGTGGAGCAGTCGGGAGCGCTGACGGCGAGCAGCGTGCAGAACTGGATGGGCGGCCGCATTCTGGTGCTGGAAAACCTGGCACAGGATATTGGCCTGCTGGGCGCCGGCAACGAGCTGGCTGGGTTGATCGAGCAGCCCTCGTACACTCGCAACTTCCTCTTCACCTATTTTGGCCAGGCCAACGGCAGCTTCACACAGCGCCCCGATGCACAGATGCCCGCAGGTTATGACCCCAGGCAGCGGCCATGGTATGGCGTGGCTGCCAGCGCAGGGCAGACTGTACTGACAGCACCCTACCAAGGTGCCGTAGGCGGCCTGATGGTAACCGTCGCCGTGCCCGTCAAGAGCAAGGCCAATGGCGAGATGATGGGCGTAGTGGGGGGCGACGTGAGCCTCGATACCCTGGTCGAAATCATCAACTCGGTCGACTTTGGCGGCATTGGCCACGCCTTCCTGGCAGACAGCACTGGCCAGGTGATCGTGAGCCCCGATAAAGACCAGGTCATGAAGAACCTGAAAGACATTTACCCCGGCAGCAACCTGCGGGTCGCTGCAGGTATGCAGGATGTCACCCTCAACGGCCAGGAGCGCCTGATTTCGTTTGCTCCGGTTGCCGGCCTGCCGTCGGCACAATGGTACATTGGCCTGTCGATCGACAAGGACAAGGCCTACGCCGCACTCAGCCAGTTCCGCACCTCTGCAATCATTGCCATGCTTATCGCCGTGGCGGCCATCGCCGCTGTGCTCGGCCTGCTGATCCCGGTGCTGATGCGGCCGCTGACGACCATGGGCCGTGCGATGCGCGATATTGCCGAGGGCGAAGGCGACCTCACCCGCCGCCTGGTGGTGCAGAACCAGGATGAATTCGGTGAGGTGGCAGCCTCCTTCAACCGGTTCGTCGAACGCATTCATGCGTCCATCAGCGAAGTATCGTCGGCCACGCGCCTGGTTCACGACCTGTCCGAGAAAGTGGTCAGTGCATCCAACGCGTCCATCAATGGCTCTGAAGAGCAGAGCATGCGCACCAACAGCGTGGCCGCAGCGATCAACGAGCTGGGGGCTGCGACCCAGGAAATTGCCCGCAATGCCGCCGATGCATCGCAGCACGCCAGCGGCGCTAGCGAGCAGGCCCATGGTGGCCGGGCGGTTGTCGAAGAGGCGATCAGTGCCATGACCGCCTTGTCGCAACGCATCAGCGAGTCCTGCGCGCAGATCGAGACGCTCAACGCCAGTACCGATGAAATCGGCAAGATCCTCGACGTGATCAAGGGCATCTCCCAACAGACCAACCTGCTGGCCCTCAACGCGGCAATCGAGGCCGCACGTGCAGGTGAAGCGGGCCGCGGGTTCGCCGTGGTCGCCGACGAAGTGCGCAACCTGGCACACCGTACCCAGGAGTCGGCAGAAGAAATCCACCGCATGATCACCAGCCTGCAGGTGGGTTCGCGGGAGGCCGTGCACACGATGAACACCAGCCAGGTGTCCAGCGAGCAGACGGTACAAGTTGCCAACCAGGCGGGCGAACGCCTGGCCAGCGTCACCCAGCGGATCGGTGAAATCGATGGCATGAACCAGTCGGTCGCCACCGCTACCGAAGAGCAGACAGCTGTTGTCGAAAGCCTGAACCTGGACATCACCCAGATCAACGCGCTGAACCAGCAAGGGGTGGAAAACCTTAACGAAACCCTGCTGCACTGTGACCAGCTGGCTCAGCAGGCCGGGCGCTTGAAGCAACTGGTGGGCAGCTTCAGGATCTGACCCAGCGGGGGTGGCGCAACCTGGCGCCACCCCTGGTTATAACCTAATAACGAACAAGTCTATTTGGCTATAAAAAAATCTATATGCTGGCTGCATCCGATAACGGGCAAAGCTGGGCAGTCGAGTAGCGTATGGATGTAGGTTCTTTTGGGTTCACCATTGCAGGGCTGGTTGTAGGCTTCATCGTCGGCATGACCGGGGTAGGTGGCGGCTCGCTGATGACCCCGATCCTGTTGTGGTTCGGCATCAACCCGGCCACGGCTGTTGGCACTGACTTGCTCTACGCGGCCATCACCAAGGCCAGTGGCGTGTGGGTACATGCGCGTAACAAGAACATCGACTGGAAGATAACGGGCCTGCTCAGCCTGGGCAGCGTACCGGCCGCAGCGCTGACCCTGTGGTTTCTCAGCACCCTGCACACAGACACCACGGCGGTGAACGCCATCATCAAGCAGGGCCTCGCTGTGGTGTTGATACTCACCGCGCTGGCGATCCTGTTCAAGTCCCGCCTGCAGGCCTTTGCCAGCCGCCATGCCGGCGACCATTATCACCTGAGCGACCGTAGCCTCAATACCCTGACCATCCTCACGGGCGTGGTACTGGGCGTGATGGTCACGCTTACGTCCATCGGCGCCGGTGCGTTGGGCACGGTGGCGCTGTTCCTGCTCTACCCTTTCCTGATTACACGTCGCCTGGTGGGCACAGAGATCGCCCACGCCGTCCCGCTTACCCTGGTGGCCGGCCTGGGGCATGCCGGCATGGGCAACATGGACTGGTCACTGCTGGGTTATCTGCTGCTGGGTTCGTTGCCAGGCATCTACCTGGGCAGCCATCTCACCGGGCGAATCTCGGACCGTGTGCTGCGCCCCTGCCTGGCTGCGATGCTGTTGCTGATCGGCTATAAGCTGGCGTTTTGAGGCTCAGCTGACCCGCAGGCGCCACTGACCGGTACTGGCGAGCTGCAGGCGCGATAATGGCAGGATGTCGATGCGCTGGGCTGCACTGAGTGGGCAGCCCAGCACCTGCACCAGCACAGCGCGTATTACCCATGGGTGAGTCACTGCCAACCACGCCCCAGGCCTGTCGAAGGTTACCAGCCATGCCGCCATGCGCTGGCACAGCGCAGCGAACGACTCGCCACCGTGCACCGTGCTGGCCGGGTCCTGCAGCCAGTCAGCAAGCGCCTGCGGTTGCTCTGCCTGCAACTGCTTCAGCGGCATCCCCTGCCAGTCACCGAGGTCGCAATCGGCCAACAACGGCGCTACCCGTGCGTGTCCGAACCTGCTTGCCGTTTCGCGCGCGCGCTGCTCGGGTGCTGTGATCACGTGTGTATCTGGCGGCGTCTCGAAGGCTTGCCAGGCTGACTGGACCAGGAGGTCGCCAGGTGCGGGCAGGCGCCCGGCCTTCTGCGACTGGGTCAAGGCATGGCAAACGAGGGTAAGGTGCGTGGCTTTCAATGCTGAGGTCTCGCGGAAACAAGCGTACGGTTTAGCACGCCTGCTGCCCGGACATCAAAGGCAGCCGCCCCAGGAGCGGGGCGGCCGGTGCGTCAGAAGTTGATATTCAATGCCATGAACAGCGCCCTGCCCGGCTGGTTGTAGGTGTTGGCACCAGAGGTGCTGGCATTGCCACCGCGCAGGATCTGCTTGTCGAAGACGTTGTTCACTCCAACGCGCACATCGTAGTTGGCATTGAATGCGTAGCCTGCACTGACATCCACCAGGCCGTAGGCGTCTACATCCTGCTGCGCACTGGCATCGTAGTCCTGTTGGGTGCGGTAGTTGTAGGATGGCGACTTCTGCTTGCCGAACCAGGTCCCCGCCACCTGCAACGACAGCTGCTCGGTAGCGCGCCAGTCCAGGGTGGTATTGACGGTGAAGCGCGGGATGACCGAGAGCGGCTCGCCGGTCTCACGGCTATGGTTGTCCAGCATCCAGGTGAGGTTGGTATTCCAGTCCAGGGTGGGCGTCAATTCGACGAAGTAGTTGCCCTCGATGCCCTCCACGCGCGCCTTGCCGGCGTTGTCCCACTGGGTCACACGGCTACCTGTGCCGAGGGTATACAGCACATCGGTATCGCCGATGATCTTGTTTTTATAGTCATTGCGGAAGTACGTGGCACTGGTGCGCCAGCTGCCTTGGTCGTATTGCAGCCCGATTTCCTTGTTGACGCTGATTTCAGGCTTGAGGTCCGCATTACCCTGCAGGTAGCAACCGCCCCGGTTGGTTTGCAGGACACTGCAGCCGTTGCCTCGGCTGTACAGCAGGTAATTGGGGTTCGACTGGTACAGGTTCGGGGTCTTGTAGGCCCGTGCGATGCCACCCTTGAGCGACAATGCGTCGGTCAGCTTGTGGGAAAGGTTAAGGCTGGGGCTGAAGTTGTCGCCGAAGGTTTCGTGGTGGTCGAAACGCAGGCCAGGCGTGACGGTCGTGTTGCCAACCACGATGTTGTCTTCGACGAAAAACGCATGGCTGCGGGCCGTCATCTTGGAGTTGCTGCGCTCGAAGCCGGCAATACTTCCACCCCCGGCAGGGTCAGAACTCTGCGGGCGTAACGAGCCTTGGTCATTGAGCGCCTCGTACAGGTACTCGCCACCCAGGGTCAGTACGTGTTCGGTGCTGCCCAGTGCAAACGGCAGGTTCACCTCACTGCTCAACCGGGTGTTGCGCAACCGCGACATGGCAGCGCCTTCGCCACTGGGGGCACCCTCCGTGCGGCCTGCAAGGCCTTCGTTGAGGCGCCAGTTACGGACGTACTCGTAGCCTAGCGAGGTTTTGCTAGTGCCCCAGGTGAAATCCCCAAGGTGCGTGAGGTCGTAGGTGCTGCGCTGCATGACATTGGTTTCATGGCCATACAGGCTGGACACAAAATCGACATCACCACCGCCGTTGCTGTTCATGGTATCGCCCGCGAACACATTACCCTGACGGCTATAGCCCGCACTGGCTTCGAGACGATGCTCATCGTTAAGCCTCAAGCTCGCCAGGCCATTGATGTCCTTGTTGCGCACACCTTCGCGGCCCGCCACCAACGCGCTGGTGGCGTGGCCGTCGTTGATGTCCAGGTCGTCGGCATCGGTTTTGGCCAAGCCCCCGTAAACCCGCAGGCCAAGGTTTTCGTTAAGGCCGCCGCTCAGGTTGAAGTTGGCCCGCCGGCTGGCGCCTTCGGCGCTGTCTTCAGGCAATTGGGTGTACAGGCTCACGCTACCCTTGAGTTCATCGGAAGGGCGCTTGGTGATGATGTTCACCACCCCGCCCATGGCGCCTGAGCCGTAGCGGGCGGCAGCCGGACCGCGCAGGATCTCGATGCGCTCGACTGCCTCGGCCGGCACCCAGTTGGTTTCCCCACGGGTGTCACGGTCGCCGTTCCAGCCATAACGTACCGCGTTGCGGGCGTTGGACGGCTTTCCGTCGATCAAAATCAAGGTGTTTTCCGGGCCCATGCCGCGCAGGTCGATCTGCCGGTTGTTGCCCCTCGCACCGCTTGCACTGTTACCGGTCAGGTTCACACCCGGCTCGCGGCGGATGATATCGGACAAGTCATTGGCAGGTGGATGGCGCTTGATGTCTTCAGCCGTGATGATCGAGGTGCCCAGTGCTTGCCGGGCCTCACGCTCGGCCGTGATCAGTGTGTCCTGAATCACCAGTGCGTTGTCGGCAGCTGGGGCATTCAGACCTTCACCCCTGTCGTCCGTCGAGGCGGCGGTGGCCATCACGGCCGGTGACACCAGCGAGAAAAGCACCAGGGCCAGGCTGTTGGGTGAAGTTCTGCACTGCATTGCTACATCTCCTGCTGTTCATGGGCGAAACGGCCCACCCGGGGTCACCGGGAGCCCTCGCCCACCGGCCCGCACTGCTCGAGTGGCCAACAGGGATGGAAAATACATTTATTCTCAATTGTGTTTATATCGTATTTACGAAATTTACACCTTTGCAACGGAACCTTCTACAAAGCTGCGACCAGCGCTCACAAGGGTTCCATGCCCCAGGCACCCTGGCCATCCAAGCGCAGTCGATGGGTATGCAGCCCGGCGAGTGTACTGCGGTGCCCCACACTGACAAGCAAAGCGCGTGGCATCTGCTGCCGAAGCAGGGAATACATGGCGTGTTCCAGGCCCTCGTCCATTGCCGATGTGGACTCATCGAGAAACACCACCTCAGGGCGATTGAACAGTACGCGTGCGAAGGCAAGACGCTGCTGTTCACCGAGGGACAGCACGTCCGACCAGTCGCATTGAGCGTCGAGCTGGTCGCGCAAGTGGCTCAGGCTCACCTGGCTCAGCACCTGCGCCACCCGCTGTTCATCACTGAGCGAGTAAGTGGCCGGGTAAGCGATGATGGTGCGCAGGTTCCCCAAGGGCAGGTATGGGCGCTGTGAAAGGAACAGCGCATGCAGGCCTGAAGGACGCCGCACCGCACCGTCAGCGTAAGGCCACAGACCTGCCAGCGCGCGTAGCAGCGTGGTCTTGCCGCTGCCCGAAGCACCCTGAATCAACAGTGCATGGCCAGCACGCAGGTCCAGATCGAGGTCTGAGATCAGCGGGATGCCGTCCGGGCGCCTGACCTGCAAGCCCTGGACAAGCAGCCCATCGGGCTGGTCGCTCACCTCGGTGCGGGGTAACGCCCTGGCCTGCTGGTTAGCATTTAAAAAGCCGGTCAGACGATTCAGGGTGGCCCGGTACTGGGCAAATGCATCGTAGGACTCACGGAAGAACGACAGCGAATCTTGCACCTGACCAAACGCCTGCGAGGTCTGCATCACATCGCCCAGCTTGATCGCACCACTGAAAAACCGGGGAGCCTGGAGAATGAAGGGGAACACCACTGCAACTTGGCTTACCCCCAGGTTGAAACCGCTGAACTTGAGGTTTCTGAAAACAAGCGCCCAGGCATTGAGGATCAACGCGCCGAACCGGCCTAGCAGCGTGTGTCGCTCAAGTGTGCCACCTTGATAGAAAGCGATGTTCTCGGCGTTCTCGCGCATGCGCATCAAAGCGTAACGGAAGTTGGCGGTGAGTTTTTCATTGAGGAAGTTGAGCTTGATGAGTGGCTTACCCAAGCGGAAGGCTACCCAGGTGGCCAATAGCACGTACACGTACACTGCAAACACCATGGCCCTGGGGATGTCGATACCAGAAACCGTCAGCGGCGCCGATAACCCCCAGAGGATGCCGGTAAAGGCGACCAGTGAAACCAGAGCGCTCACAGCCCCTAAGGCCAGCGTCAGGGAGCTGCTGACGAACACGCTGGCATCCAGTTCGATCCGCTGATCCGGGTTGTCCACGGGCTCACTCACGAAACGACCTCGGTAGTAAGCGTCGTCCTGGGTCCAGTCACGGGTCAGGCGCTCGGTAAGCCAAACCCTCCACCGGATGCTGAAAGCCTGGCTAACGTAGAAAGCGACCAACGAGCGCAGCACGTGAATGGTTGCCAGTATCGCGAACACGCCAAGCAGTGACCAGAACGCCGTTTGGTCAAGGCCCTGCAGCGCACTGTAGAAGCCGTTGTACCAGTAAGAAAACAGCACTTCCAGGCGGACCGAAAACAGCGTCAGTATCAGCAGCGCAGCGAAGCCCAGTAGGGGCTTCCAGCTGCGCCTGGGGTTGAAATACGGGCCTGCCACCTGCCAGAACTGCTGGCCCCAGCGCGCGTAGCGAACAGCCAGGGCCGCCGTGATGGCGAAGCAGGCGAACGTAATAAACGAGGCAATTGCAAGCCAGGTCAGGCTCTGTTGCAGGGCCTGGTGCCAGTTCATTTCCATGGTGAAGTACCCTTGCGGAGTTTCCGCGAGCGTAGCACCGGCCCGGCAGGCATCAGGCATAGATGACGCAGGTTTCATATTTGCGCCAGGGTTTAATAACCCACAAAGACAAAACCCCTACCTGCATACGCAGATAGGGGTTTTGCGAAATGAATCTTGACGATGACCTACTCTCACAT